>JAJFTT010000051.1 GCA_021372785.1 Negativicutes bacterium
CCGCAGCATAATATAATCGACCGCTTCCAGATCCTGTTCTTCCAATCGCTCCACTGCTTCCTGTAAAAGCATGGTATCGATGGAGGCATCCATATCGCTGAAAGACTCTGCCCGCAGATTATTCGCTGCTTTTTCCAAAATTCGTTCTTGCTTGGCTTGCCTGGAAATCAGATCCATGAAAGCATTATGAGTCATCATGGCCAAATAGGCTTTTTGCTTTTGGCTCTCTTTTTGAACCAACGCTTTGGTTATTTCGGGTTTCTTTGCTAAAATCAAAAAGACATCCTGCGCCGTTTCCAAAGCGATTTCCCTATTTTGACTCAGGGTGTAAGCGACACCGAAGATATAGTTGCTATATGTCTGAACAATTTGGTCCAGCAATTTACTGTGGCTGGTTTGTAACAAAACCATCACCTGCATTTCGGTTATTTTCTGTTCTATTCTTTTTGCTGGACTTAAATCCCTTTTATAGAATAAAGCAGCTATTTTATCCGCGTAGCTTCTCTACCTTTCTCTCGTTCGCTGTTTCTCTTCATCAAATAGAAGGAATCCGGCAGTGTGAAATGTGCATATTATTCAGTAGATTATCCAATATTTTGCTTTATTTGTGAAGAGTGCTTTGTAGATTCAGAAAAGCCTATTTGGTTTGATACCGTTGCAAGGAGAAAATGTATTATGTTGTAATTTTCTGTGATACAGGAAATTTCTCTGTAAAACTTCCGTCTTATCAATAAAGCAATTTTGTTCACACTTATCTTAATGCCTGAATGTATCCTGTTTCATTAAAAATGTCTGAAGCTGTCATGATGGTTCTGTATCATTTTCAAGGGTCTGTAAAAAGTCGTCTCTGCAGTAACTCAATTTGAAGAAAGAGGTGTATCTGACATGGTAATTTACCATCTGTGCAAGGTAATCGAAGGTCTTGCTGACTATCCCAGTAACGATGAGCGCTCATTTGGCTACTTTCTTTCCAAACAAAAAGCAGAATCCCATCCGGAGTATCAAAAGTATATCAAAGAAGAAACTGCCATCCAAAAGAAAAAAGCGCGTTATGCAGCCAATTGGAGAATGCTCAGCGATAAAGACAAAATCGCTTATTATCACGACCTGAATACGGAAGCAGCAAGCTGCCATTCCTATTGGTATATTCGAGAAATCAGCGTCATTGAATAAAAAATTAATTATGCATCAAAATAAAAACTCTCCCGCAATGAACCATCGTCCATCCGAGAGAGCCTTAATCGTTTCAGAGAGTTTTAAAAAATGAGCGTTATTCGTCCTCTTCCATTTTGCGGAATATTTCATTGTTGATCTTCCTGCCGGTTTGCGTCGCGGCGATGCCACCCATGGCTGTTTCTCTTAATTGCATCGGCAGCATTTTACCGGTTCTGAACATGGCGTCAATCACCTCATCGAGCGGGATGATGCTGCGCTGACCTGCCAAGGCAAAATCGGCGCTTAACAGGGCATTGACCGCCTGAGATGCATTGCGCTGCGCGCACGGTACCTGCACCAATCCGGCGACCGGATCACAAATCAAGCCCATGATATTCATCAGGGCAAATGCAGCCGCATGCAAAGCCGCTTCCGCTGTGCCACCGGCCAGATCAACGGCAGCGGCGGCAGCCATGGCAGCCGCCGTACCGCATTCTACCTGGCAGCCGCCTTCCGCTCCGGCCACTGTGGCATTGCGCATGATCACGGCGCCCAAACCGGCAGAAACCAAGAGTGCGTTGAGCACAGCTTCTTTGTTGCTTTTTCTGCTTTCTGCTACCGTAATCAAAACTGCCGGAATGATACCACAGGAGCCCGCGGTTGGTGCCGCACAAATTCGCCCCATGGCGGCATTGGTTTCCGAACAGGAAAGCGCCCTGGCCATCAGCAAATTGAGAAAACTGCCGCAAAGCGTATCGCTTGTTTGCGCATATTCATACTGGGTCTTGGCGATGCCTGTAATCAGCGACCCTACGGTGAAAAGTGGCTTTTGCAAGGCTTTGGCGGCAGATATCTGCATAATCTCATACGTCTTTTCCAGGTGCTGCATCACTTCCGCTTTGCTGCAATCGGTCAGTTTCATCTCATTTTCCAGGATAATTTCCGAAAGAGGCACTTGGCTCTCTTTCGCTTCCAACCATAATTCCGCGGCATTGTTATACATATTCATTCTCCTATCTGCAATTGATGATCCGCACCCGGTAGATTTGCGGATAATTGCATAGAATCGCATTGACTTCGGGAGGAATAAAGCTATCCGTCTCAATCATACAGGAAGCGATACCACCTTTGGCGCTGCGGTTCAGTTTCATGACACCGATGTTGATGTTGAAATGCGCCAGTACCGCAGTAACGCTGCTGACAATCCCCTTGCTGTCCTGCTGGGTGATCAAAATAGCGGGAGAAGTGGCCGTATATTCTATGGCAAAACCATCCACTTCGGTAATAATAATCCGAGCTCCACCCAAAGAGGAACCAATGATGCTGCTTTCGCCGCCTTTGCTTAAATGAAAGATCATCTTGACTGTATTTTCGTGCGCATTTTCCAATTCAATCGTCTGAAAAGTATATGAAATCCCCTGTTCTTTGGCCAATTCGAAGGAAGCAGACAAGCGCTCGTCATCTTCCCGCAAACCCAGCACACCGGCGACCAAAGCCAGATCGGTACCATGCCCTTTGTATGTTTTGGCAAACGAGCCATGCAGATAAAAATCAACTTTTGTAAAAGGCGCATCAACAATCTGGCGCGCGACGAAAGCAAGCCTGGCCGCACCCGCGGTATGTGAGCTGGAAGGTCCGATCATAACCGGTCCCAATACATCAAAAATACTGATATTCATCGTATTGACACCCCTTTCCCATGCAATATTTCCCTTTTCTTACATTATAAGGGTTCGCTCTGCGAATTGCAAGTGAGGGAAATCTGCCTTGCGTCATTTGCTAAAGCCTAAGCCAGTTGCTGTCTGTCTCAATGAAAAACAGCTTCTATTCTGCCGATTTTTGGCAGAATAGAAGCTGTTTTTTATAGTTTCTAGATCAGTTTTTTTGCTTTGGCAGCCTCGTAGAGACGCTGCAAAGCTTCTTCGATCACAAAAGTTGGGCAGGCTATGTTGATGCGTTCAAAACCGCTGCCATCATCACCGAAAATATAACCTTCATCCGTAAACCAGAGGGCATCATGTACCATAAAATCTTCCAGCGCCTGATTATCCAAACCGAATGCCTTGAAATCGAGCCACATTAAGTAGGTGCCTTCCAGTGGAGTGACTTTGATCATCGGCATTTTAGCGGCAAAGAACTGTTCCACTACCGCGGCATTGTGGAATATCAAAGCAATACATTCGTCCAGCCAGCCCTCCGCTCGCGAGTAAGCCAGTTCGCAGGCTTTTTTGCCCAGCATATTGATGCCGCGGGAGGTATATTTGGCATACTGTTCGCGCAATTCCTTGTTGGGGATAATCACGTTGGAAGTCTGCAGACCGGCCAGGTTAAATGTCTTGGAAGGAGCAGTCAGGACGATGCAATGCTGGGCAGCTTCTTCGCTGATCGTAGCAAAAACAGTATGTTTCCTGCCCGGTTTGATCAAATCAAAGTGGATTTCGTCCGAAATAATCATGACATTGTGATCAATACAAATGCGGGCTACTTTGGTCAATTCCTCTTTGCTCCAGACGCGTCCCACCGGATTATGCGGGCTGCAAAGAATAATGGCCGTATTGGCCGGATCTTTGGCCTTCGCTTCTAGATCGGCATAGTCCATCTCGTAGCGGTTACCTACGAGCCTTAAAGGGTTGTTGACCAAGATGCGGTTGTTCAGCTCAACCTGCATTTTGAACGGGTAATAAACCGGTTGCTGCACGATGACACCGTCGCCGGGTTTCGTATAAGCTTGAACTGCTGCTCCCACGCCGCTAACCACACCGGCGCTGAAAAGAATCCAATCTTTTTCGACTTTCCAATCGTGACGGCGTTGCATCCAGTCGATCAATGCCTGGTAATAGGTCTCGCTGGTAGCCGTGTAGCCTAAAATTGTCTCACCGATATAGTCCTGTAAGCCTTGCACGATCTCAGGTGCATTCTTCAGTTCCATATCGGCAACAGACAACGGCACAATCGTCTCCGGAACACTGGGATTCTTTGCCTTCATCCCTGCCCATTTGGATGAATCCTGGGCATGACGATTGACCAAAGTTGTAAAATCATGCTGCATAGTAATTGCCTCCCGTCAAATTTCTCTATTTTTTTATCTAATCACTTTTTACTAGTATTGTCAAGTTTTTCTGCGGAGCAGGTCAATAATTACCGCAGATAAAACCCGTCCTGGCTACGCTCAAATCGTCAGAATAGACGCTTTGTTTTTCAGCAAGTCTGTTAAAGATTTTCCTCACGAAATTACTTCCGGATTCGGCGCCTGCAGCTGCTCAACGACAGCAAATTGAGCAGTCCCGGCGATGCAGGCAGACAGCTTCACGCCGCTTTGTCTCGTCAAAGCCATTTTATCCTGAATGAATTGATCTTCTGCGCAAGTTTTGCCGAAACACTCAAATAATCACGGTAACTTCATTCCAAAAACCTTTTAATTTACTGTTGATCACATCGACAAAAACCGGAAGCTGCGCCGTATTGATATCATTGGTTGTCTATAAAATATAAAGATGATCGTTCCTATTCTCCTGCCTGCCTTCTGTAGTGCTATCTATCTGACCGGAAGTAGAATTTTATTCTATTTTCGGATGACCACCCCTGTCAAGCCACCCTGCCGCAGACCGGTGATGCGTACCGTCACCAATTCACCGCCTTTGCCGGGTTTGCCTTCGAAGGCAGTCTGCACACGTAAATATTCGCCACTGTAGCCTTCCGCAAACCCATTGCGGTTGCTATTTTCTTCCAGCAGTACCTGCAAGTCTTTGCCGATAAAGCTTTTGGCATATGCGGCAGCCATTTTTTCAGCTAAGTCGCGCATTTGTTTGCTGCGCGCCTCCTGGATCTCTTTTGGGATCTGGTCCGGACTTTTGGCGGCAGGTGTGCCTTTGCGTGCCGAATAACGAAAAACATGCATACGGCTGAACTGCATTTCCTGACAAAAAGCCAAGGTTTCAGCGACCTCGCTTTCTGTTTCTCCGGGAAAGCCGACGATCAGATCCGTGGTCAGAGCAAGGTCAGGTAATCGTTTGCGTAAGCGGCCGACCAGCTGACGATAGTAAGCGGTATCGTAATGACGATTCATGCGCTGCAGCACGCCGTCACTGCCGCTCTGCAGCGGAATGTGCAGATGTCGGCAGAATTTCGTTTCGGCTGCCACAAAATCAAGGAATTCCTCGCTGACATCCAATGGCTCTATAGAAGAAAGGCGCAGACGACGCAGGCCTTCCAGCTCGGCTAAGGTTTGCAATAATTGGGTCAGATTGCTTTTTGGCGTAAAATCACGGCCCCAGGAAGAGAGGTTGATGCCGGTCAGAACCACTTCCTTATAGCCCTGCGCCGCCAGAGCAGTCGCCTCCTGCAGCACATGCTGCAGCGTCCGGCTGCGCTCCGGTCCCCGTAAATAGGGGATGATGCAATAACTGCAGTAATTATTGCAGCCTTCCTGAATCTTGATCATCGGCCGGCTGTAATCGGCTTGGTCGCTGCCGGGCAATTCTTCAAAGGATTCTGTCTGTCGGAATGGCCGCACGAATGACTGCACACTGGCATTGGCAGCTTGCTCTGCCTCCTGTTTTAGCTGCTGCAACAAACTGAGACGGTCAGCCGTGCCAACGACAAACTTCACACCGGGCATCGCGGCAATCGTTTCCGGTTCCAGTTGCGCGTAGCAGCCCATCACTACAATTTGCGCTTGTTCGTTGCGGCGATGTGCCTGGTGGATCTGCTGACGCGATTTCGCTACGGCCTGCTGCGTGACCGCGCAGGTATGTACCAGATATAAGTCCGCTTCCTCTTCCCAGGCTACCACTGCATAACCGGCGCTTTTCAACTGGCCGGCAATGCTTTCACTTTCATATTGATTGACTTTACAACCTAAGGAATAAACAGCTGCGCGCTTCATTTAAAAACTCTCCATTTCGTGATAATGATACAAGACCATGGTGCAAAAAGCCATGGCTGCCGTTTCCGCCCGCAGGATGCGCGGTCCGAAGGAAACCGGGATTGCTCCGGCCCGAACGGCTGCCGCGGCTTCCTGCGCTGTCAGGCCGCCTTCCGGTCCAATGATCAGAGCCATGTTCTGAGGCTGGGCTATCGTCTGCAGTACCGGCAGCAGACTGTTCGCCGCTTCTTTTTCCCAGGCCAATAACACGCTGTCATAAGACGCAAGCTGCTGCAGAAAACGTTCGTAAGGTATCGCTTCCAATACAGCCGGGCATTTACCGCGCTGCGATTGTTCCGCCGCTTCCCGCACAATTTTTTGCCAGCGTTCCCGTTTCTTCTCCCGCTCAGCACTTTTGATCTGTACCACCGTGCGCTCACTGATCAGAGGCTGGAAACTGCCGACTCCCAGCTCGGTGCATTTCTGCAGAATAAAATCCCAGCGTTCTCCTTTGGGCAAACATTGCGCCAGGGTAATCTGCAGCTGTGCTTCGCTGTTTTCCTCCGTCACCGCCACGATTTCACCGACAGCCCGGGCTGCCTCCAGTTTTTGCAGAACAACGCGATAAAGCCTTCCCTGCCCGTTGGGACAAAGAATTTCATCTCCAACTTGCAAGCGCAGCACTTTTGCCATGTGATGGGCATCTTCCGCCCCGAGGAAAACCTGGCTCCCCCTGATTTGTGCATCGGTAATAAAAAAACGTGTCATCGCGCTTTGCGGACTGCCATGGCAACCCATTCCCCTTCCTGTCTGATTTCCAGGAGCGTCAGCTGCGCTGCCTGGATGGCGGCAGCGACATCTTCCTGACGGCCGGTTATAATACCGCTGGCCAATAAAATGCCTCCCGGCAACAGCACGCGCTGCAGATCAGGCAGCATAGCAATGATTGCATTCGCCACAAGATTGGCTGTGATCAGGTCAACCGGCTGTTTGACCTGATCGGTCAGATTGCCGTGAATCAGCGTGACTTTTTCAGACAGCTGATTGAGCTTGAGATTATCTTTGGTACTGGTCACTGCCTGTTCGTCCAAATCCACCGCAATTAAACTACCGGCTCCCAGCAAAGCGGCGGCGATGGTCAGGATACCGGATCCACAGCCGACATCGAGAAAAGAACAGCCGGGCTGCAGATAATCTTCCAGTAGCTGCAGACAAAGCCGCGTGGTCGGATGGGTGCCGGTGCCAAAGGCTAAACCCGGATCCAAAGCGATCTCCAATTCACCCGGTGTTGGCTCAACTGCTTGCCAAACCGGACGGATCAGCAGCCGTTTACCGATCCGCAATGGCTTATAATAAGCTTTCCAGGCGGTCGCCCAGTCATTATCCAATACGATTTCGCTTTTGACCTGACAAGAACCTGCCTCGAGCCCATATTCCGGCAAACGCCGGATAGCTCGTTGAATTTGAATCACCGTTTCCGCCACCCAGTCACTTTGCCGCAGCCAGGCTTTCACAATGACTTCTCCATTCGGGTCTGAATTCTCCGGCAATTCCACATAATCCCAGCTGCCCGGCTGCAGACTGCATTCCAACAAGGCGCGCGGATCGTCAATGGCCACTCCGGCTGCGCCCGCTTCCATCAGGATGGCTGCGGCGGCTTCCACGGCTTCACGATTGACCGAAACTGCTATTTCAATCCATTCCATCTACGCTCTCTCCTTTGCTCGTACAAAACTAAAAAAGGCTGTTGTCAGACGATGCTTCAAAATCCCGTTTTGTGATTTTGAACCATCGCTATGCAACAGCCCCTTTCTATTTAATTGCCTTTGAATTTATCCTTCATCTTATCGAAAAAGCTTTTCCCGGCAGATAAAACCGCTTCGTCCCCCATCGCCTGGGCAAATTGATACAAAGCTTCTTTTTGCTTATCGTTCAGCTTACGAGGGATGTCCACCTTAATCTGCACCTGCATGTCGCCTCTGCCATACCCGGTGAGAGAGGGGAAACCTTTGTCGCGTAAACGGAAGAAGGTATTCGGCTCTGTCCCTTCCGGTATCTTCAGAGTAGCCATCCCTTCCAAAGTCGGTGTTTTGATCTCGCCGCCCAGTACTGCTTGGGCAAAGCTGATCGTAGCTTCACTGATCAGATCGTCGCCTTTACGGGAGAAGTATTTGTGCGGCGTTACGGTGATCACGACATACAAATCACCGTTGGGTCCGCCTTTTTCGCCCGGTTCACCTTCTCCATTCAAGCGCAGCCGTCTGCCGTTTTCAATCCCGGCCGGTACTTTCACTTTAACAGGACGGCGACGGCGGGCTTTCCCGCTGCCCTTACAATTGATGCAAGGTTCCTTGATCACTTTGCCGGTGCCGCCGCAATGGCTGCAGGTCCTGACGCTCATCATATTGCCCAGCATCGTCCTCTGTACCGTTTGCACTTGTCCGCTGCCTTTGCAGACAGGACAGGTTTCAACCTGAGAACCCGGCTTGGCACCGCTGCCGCCGCAGGTGGGACAATTTTCTTCCCGCTGCACCTGAACTTCTTTTTCCACGCCAAAATAACTTTCTTCAAAAGAAATGGTCAGATTGATGCGCAAGTCATTGCCCTTGACAGGACCGTTACGCTGAGCGCTGCCGCGTCCACCCATACCACCGGAGAAAAACGTATCGAAAATATCACTGATATCACCGAAGCCACTGCCGCTAAACCCGCCGCCGGGAGCGCCGCCCATATTTTGTTCCTGATCAAAGGCCGCATGACCGTATTGATCGTAAAGCGCGCGTTTCTGACTATCGGAAAGCACATCATAGGCTTCTTTAACTTCTTTAAATTTTTCCGCCGTATTGGGATCATCAGGATTGGCATCCGGGTGCAGCTCCCGAGCCAGTTTGCGATAGGCTTTTTTAATTGCCGCCTCATCAGCACTTTTATCAATGCCCAGCAGCTCATAATAATCTCGTTTTGCCATAACCTCACACCCTTTAAGTAGCCCTGCAAGAAGAGATCAGCCTCTCATTGCAGGGCTGCACGTCATTGATTCACTTAGTGCTTCGGGTTCTTCGGATCATCTTCATCCACAACATACTCGGCATCCACTACATTTTCATCCGTATCGGTACTATTCTGATTCGGTGCCTGTCCGCCGGCTGCCTGAGAAGCCTGCTGTTGCTCGTAGACTTTGGAAGAAAGTTTATAGAGATGTTCGGTCAGTTCCTCGGAAGCTTTCTTAATTGCTTCTGCATCACTGCCCTTCAACGCGTCTTTCACCTTTTGAACAGCTGTTTCCGCTTCGGCTTTTTCGGCAGCAGAAACCTTATCACCCAAGTCTTTCAAGGTTTTTTCGGTTTGATAAACCTGATTGTCGGCTTGATTGCGAATTTCAATTTCTTCCTTGCGCGCTTTATCTTCGTTGGCATGCAATTCTGCTTCTTTGATCATCTTATCGATCTGATCCTTGGAAAGATTCGTGGTAGCGGTAATTGTAATATGCTGTTCTTTGCCGGTCCCCTGGTCTTTGGCTTTGACATTGACAATGCCGTTGGCATCAATATCAAAGGTCACTTCAATCTTGGGTACACCGCGGGGCGCGGCTAAAATACCGTCCAGCATGAAACGCCCCAGTGTGGTATTACCGGCAGCCATTTCACGTTCTCCTTGCAGAATATGGATTTCCACAGAGGTTTGGCCATCGGCAGCCGTCGAAAAAATCTGAGTCTTGGAGGTTGGGATCGTGGTATTACGGTCAATCAAGCGAGTAAAGACACCACCCAGCGTTTCTAAGCCCAACGAAAGCGGAGTCACATCCAGCAATACCATCCCTTTGACTTCGCCGGCCAAGACGCCGGCCTGGATAGCCGCACCTTCGGCGACTGCCTCATCGGGATTTACGCCTTTAAAGGGTTCTTTGCCTAAGGCTTTGCGAACGGCTTCCTGCACTGCGGGGGTACGGGTCGAACCGCCAACCAAAATCACTTTGTCAATATCGCTGTTGGATAATCCGGCATCTTTCATCGCCTGACGGGTCGGTCCCATGGTTTTTTCGACTAAATCTTCGGTCAGGGCATCAAATTTAGCCCGGGTCAGCGTCAAATCCAAATGTTTCGGACCAGTCGCATCGGCTGTAATGAAAGGCAGGTTGATATTCGCCGATACAATACCGGACAATTCAATTTTGGCTTTTTCAGCCGCTTCTTTTAAACGCTGCAAAGCAGAACGATCTTTGGACAGATCAATGCCGCTGGTTTTTTTGAATTCAGCAACCATCCATTCCACTATACGTTGATCAAAGTCGTCGCCGCCCAGACGGGTGTTGCCATTGGTCGCTTTGACTTCAACCAAACCTTCGCTGATCTCCAGAATGGAAACATCAAAGGTGCCGCCGCCTAAATCGAAGACCATGATGGTTTGATCGTTTTCCTTATCCAGACCGTAAGCGAGAGCCGCCGCGGTTGGTTCGTTGATAATCCGCATGACTTCCAAACCGGCAATCGCGCCGGCGTCTTTGGTAGCCTGGCGTTGGGAGTCGTTAAAATAGGCGGGAACGGTAATCACCGCTTTGTCTACTTTTTCACCCAAGTAAGCTTCGGCGTCCTCTTTTAATTTACGCAGAATCATAGCGGAGATTTCCTGCGGGCTATAAATCTTGCCGTCGATATTTACCTTGAAATTGCTGCCCATCTCACGTTTGATGGAACTGATCGTATGGTCCGCATTGGTAATAGCCTGCCGTTTGGCAATTTGACCAACCAGACGTTCATCGCCTTTGAAAGCGACGACAGAAGGCGTCAGGCGGCTGCCTTCCGCATTGGGGATGACAGTGGGCTGCCCGCCTTCCATGACTGCCACAACAGAATTGGTGGTTCCCAAATCGATACCGATAATTCTACTCATGTTCAAAACACTCCATTTCGTTTCTTTATTTTTTCCTAAAGAGATACTTATTTATGGGCAACCTGCACCATTGCGGCGCGGATTACTTTCTCTTTCATTTTATAGCCTTTCCGCAATACCATAGTGACCGTATTCTCTGCTATCCCTTCCGTTGCTTCACACTGCATCACGGCTTCATGCACATAGGGATCAAACAATTGACCGAGGGATTCAATTTCCTGCAACCCTTCTTTGGCCAGCACCTCCAGCAATTGACGGTGAATCATCTGCACGCCGGTTTTCAAACTATCACAATGTTCGCCTTCCGGTAACGGTGCCGCCAAGGCACGCTCAAAATCATCCAAAATCGGTAAGAGAGCGCTTACTACCTTTACCGAGGCGTATTGACTCAAATCCTCCCGCTCTTTTTGGCTGCGGCGGCGGTAATTGTCAAAATCGGCCTGCAGTCTCAGGTTATAAGCCTCCAATTCTTTGACTTTTTCCGTATTGGTCAACAGCTGCTGCATTGCTTGCGCTGTCAGTACGATTGTTTCCTGCTCAGCTTTTGCTGATGTGTCTGTTTCTTCTGTCACTTCCTCAGCCTTCTCTGGCGTAGTTTCCGCTTGATTTTCTTCTGGCGTAATTTCCGTTTGGCTTTCTTCAGGCGTAATTTCCGCTTGGCTTTCTTCAGGATTTATGATGGCTTCTGTTTTCTTTTCTTCCTCCGTACTGTAAAACATTTTCTTCCATTCCTTTCTGAACCGATTATTTTTTTGCTGCATTATGATATCAATCCTTGCTGCTGTGCCGGCATTTTCTACAGATTGTGCCATGAGACGTTTCAGTACTTTAACCGGGCTGTCCAAGCCATCTGCCGGCATCCTTTTCCAGGTTGCTCCGCAGTTTCATACTCTCTCTGGCTGCCGGGACAATATTTTTTAAAATCTGTTGCTCCCTATTTTCCAACGGACAGCTGTATTGTTTGCTAGAGGGAATCGCTGCCTGACGCCAAAACGTGCTCCGCCGATCATTCGGTTGATGAAGACTCTCTTGAACAATTGTTCGGAATCCAGGCTGATCAAAGCGCCGGCAATCATCGCAGCATTTGTTGTACCATCGCCGATTTCCTCCTGACGCGCTTTTGCCATATTGATCAATCAGCAGGCGGCAGGGTGTGTCACATATCCGTTTTCTCTAAAATGGTAACGCCGGCGGCATGGGATAATTTTTCTCCGTCTTCCCAGTCTGGTGTTATGGTTACCCTAGCCGCAAACCTCTCTCAACCTTTGTTAAATACTTCCGATAATAATTTACTGACTTCCCGCACAGCGGCTACCGCTCTGGCATAATCCATGCGAGTCGGTCCCAAGACGCCGACCCATCCCATCGGCTGACCGTTCCATTTATAGACCGCAGTGACTAAACTGCAGTTTTCTACTTCCTGTATTTGATTTTCCGAACCGATGGTGACCTGAACCTGATCGGTTTGCTGCAAATTCCCCAGCATATGCTTCATATACTCGCGATGATCCAGCAGTTGAAGTATACTGCGCACCTGTTTGATATCCTGAAATTCCGGCTGTCCCAACATCCTGGCAGCTCCACCCAGATATAAATCACTCTGATGTTCACCCAGCAAAACCTGTTGAACCAAATCGAGGACCTGGTCAAATTGACTGATTTTCTGACTGACATCAACCCGCACCTGACTGATCCCAGCTTCCAGCATTTGATTCCAAGTTACATTGTGAAACTTCTGATTGATATAGTTCGTGATATTGTCCAGGTCATTCTGATCGATATTCGGGGGCAGGCCGATCATGCGATTGGCCACCAGGCCATTCTCTGCGACCACCACGGCCAATGCCTGGCCGGATTGAATTTCGATCATTTGCAGTTTATTCAACCGGCTGGACTGCGGCTGCGGTCCGGAAGCAATCGCCATATAATCGGTCAGAGATGCCAGTAAATGTGCCGACTGCTGAATGACATTCTCCAGAACCTGAACCTGTTGTTGATAACTTTGGCGAATGGCTTTAATTTCCTCGGGAGAAACCGCCACCTCGTCCAGCAAATGATCGACATAAAAGCGATAACCGTTCTCCGAAGGGATTCTTCCTGCGGAAGTATGCGGCTGCTGCAAAAAGCCCATCTCTTCCAAATCCGCCATTTCATTGCGGATGGTTGCGGCGCTGACATTAAAGATGTATCGTCTGGCAATCGTACGGGAACCTACAGGTTCCGCTGTCAGGATATAGTCACGAACAATTGCCTGCAGTATACGCTTCTTGCGTTCATCCAATTCCATTCAGCTCACCTCTACCTTCCTTATTACGATGCAATATCTTCACCTGCTTAGCACTCTCAAGCATCGAGTGCTAACAAGGCAAAGATACACCTTGCAGAAGAAATTGTCAAGTGGAAAAACAAAAAACGTCAGGAAAGGTCAAAGTCTTTTTCGTCCGGTAGAAAACGCAGGAAAACTTGATTGCTCAGCGGAATGCCGCGGCTCGTTAAAGCAATTCTGTCGCCATCTTTTCGGATCCACCCTTGCTGTGTGCAGAAGGCGATTGCCTCCTGATAATATTGTAAAAAATCAATGTGAAAGCGGCGATTCAATTCGAGAACCGAAATCCCCTGCATGGTGCGCAAACCCAGCATAACCGTCTCTCCCAATTCGATCGCACGGGTCGTATATTCATTTTCAGCAATACACGGTTGATGGGATTGCCGCCAGGCGCGGCTATAGCGTTCGACGTCCGCCACATGAGAAAATCGATGTTTGTCCAGATAAGAATAAGCCGCCGCGCCGAGACCTAAATATTCTTGATTATGCCAGTAAATCAGGTTATGACGGCATTCCGCGCCCGGCACGGCAAAATTAGAAATTTCATATTGCTGCAGTCCGGCCTTTTCGGTCAGCTCCGCTGCCAGTTGCATCATCTGCAGCTGTTCATCTTCCTCCGGCAATTGCAATTTGCCTTCTGCCAGAAGACGACCGAACGGCGTCTCCTCTTCTACGATCAGATTATAGAGGGAAAGATGCGGCGGCTGAAAGTGTAAGGCTTTGTTCAGTGTTTCGCGCCAGTCCGCCAATGTCTGGCCGGGCAGCCCATAGATCAGATCCATGCTCCAGTTCTGCAAACCGCTTTGTTTGAGTTGCAGAATGGTTTGCTCCGCTTCTTCGGCGGTGTGGCAGCGTCCCATTGCCTGCAATAAGTGCGGCTGAAAAGCCTGTACACCCAGGCTCAACCGATTGATCCCCCGCCGCCGGATGAGCGAGATTTTTTCCGGAGTCAGGCTGCCCGGATTTGCTTCCATTGACTTTTCCGCATCCTGGCGAAAGCTGAAATTCTGCTCAATCAAGTCGAACAAACGTACCAATTCCGCTGTTTCTAAAATCGAAGGTGTACCGCCGCCGATAAACAGCGTATCAAAGACAACGCCTTGCAGTCTGTAATCCCTGGCGTACCAGACCGCTTCCTCCGCTAAGGCAGAGAGGTAGCGCTCCCTTTGCGCCCGGCAGGTCGGGATCGAATAGAAATCGCAGTATTGACACTTGCTCTGACAAAAAGGAATATGAAGATAGAGACCTATCATCTGCTTCACCTCAATAGAAAAGCCGCGCCGGTCAGTCGTTTTCACACCTCCCGGCACAGCCTGCTCTTATTTGTCTATCTTTAGAACAGCCATAAATGCTTCCTGAGGCAATTCCACATTGCCCACCATCCGCATTCGTTTCTTGCCTTCTTTTTGCTTTTCCAGCAATTTGCGTTTTCGGCTGATTTCGCCGCCGTAACATTTGGCCAATACATCTTTACGATAGGCGGAGATGGTTTCCCTGGCGACAATTTTACTGCCCAAAGCCGCTTGAATTGGGATTTCAAACTGCTGACGCGGAATCACTTTGCGCAAGCGTTCACAAATTGCCCGACCGCGCGCTACCGCTTTGTCTTTATGCACAATCACAGCCAAAGCATCGACCGGATCTCCGCTGACCAAAATATCCATCTTCACCAAATCCGCTTCCTGATAGCCGATGAATTCATAATCCAGAGAAGCATAGCCTTTGGTGCGGGATTTTAATTGGTCGAAAAAGTCGTAGATAATCTCGGACAGCGGCAAAGTATAATAAAGTTCCACCCGGTTGGCATCAATATAGTCCATGTGATCATAAATGCCGCGTCGGTCGCGCACCAATTCCATAATGGGACCGATATAGGTTTCCGGCGCCATGATACTGGCTCTGACATAGGGTTCCTCAATCTTTTCGATTTCGGTTGGTTGCGGTACCATGGAAGGGTTGTCCAAACGCACCACTTCCCCGTCGGTTTTCGTGATTTGATAGATGACAGTCGGCGCCGTGGTGATGATATCGATATTGGAATGACGTTCCAAACGTTCCTGCACAATTTCCAGATGAAGCAAACCTAAAAAACCACAGCGGAACCCAAATCCCAGGGCGGCAGAGGTTTCCGGTTCAAAACTAAGCGAAGCATCATTCAGCTGCAATTTTTCCAGAGCATCCCGTAAATTAGGAAACTCGCTGGTCTCGGTTGGATAGATACCGCAGTAGACCATGGGAGTTGCTTTACGGTAGCCGGGCAGCGACTGCTCCGCCGGATTTTCCGCATCGGTAATCGTATCACCAACCCGGGTATCCTGCACGCTGCGGATGGTCGCCGTGACATAACCAACTTCCCCGGCGCGCAGCGTGGGCAGAGACTGCAGATTCGGTCGGAAATCCCCGACATCATTGACTTCGTAAATTTTACCGGTCGCCATGAAGAGAATCTTCATACCGGGTTTGATTTCCCCTTGCATCACCCGGATGTAACAGATAACACCGCGATAATTATCATAGAAGGAATCAAAAATCATCGCCTGCAGCGGTCCGTTCACATCCCCCTGAGGCGGAGGTATCAATTGAACGATTTGTTCTAAAATTTCCGGGATACCGGTGCCATCCTTGGCTGAAGCCAGGACCGCATTGGCACAATCCAAACCGATGACATCTTCGATTTGTTTTTTCACCCGCTCCGGTTCGGCACTGGGTAAATCGATTTTATTGATGACCGGTATAATCTCCAAATTATGGTCCATCGCCAAATAGCAATTGGCTAAGGTCTGCGCTTCGATACCCTGCGATGCATCCACGACCAGAATAGCGCCTTCACAAGCCGCCAGAGAGCGGGAGACTTCATAATTAAAGTCCACATGTCCCGGTGTATCAATCAGATTCAACTGATAGGTTTTGCCATCTTTGGCTTTATAGTCAAGCCGCACGGCATGCAGCTTGATGGTAATGCCTCTTTCCCGTTCCAAATCCATTTGATCCAATACCTGGTCTTCCATTTCGCGCAGGGACAGCGTACCGGTCGCTTCAATCAAGCGGTCGGCCAGAGTCGATTTGCCATGATCGATGTGTGCAACAATGCAGAAATTACGAATCAGATTCATATAGTTCACAAAGTAGCCTGCCTTCCAAGTTAAAAGCTAGCGCCGCATGCCGCTGCGCAAAATGCTCAAGAGATAATCCAGTTGATTGATGAAGCTATTATCGTCTGGGATACCAATCACCGGCTCGGTCAAAGTGAAATCCTGCAGGTTGACCATCAGATGATTGATCAGTCTGCCCATTAATTCCACCGGGACGTCGCGGCGCAATTCGCCGCGCGCAATCGCTTGCTCAATCATATGTTCGTAATAATCAATACCTTCCACTGCATATCTCAATCCGATCGCATCCTGCAGCATGGTGTCTTCCATACGAACTCTGCGTAAGAAAGCTGCTTCGGTAGGATGGATTTGGGCAAAATCCATGATCAGTCTGCCCTGGACTTTCAGGAGAATAAAAAAATCGAGCCTGCCGACCGGGCGGATCTCCTGAAACCTTTTCTGGGCAAAGGCAGCCTGTATTCCGGCTACTTGATCCAGTACACTCAAATAGAGCTGTTTTTTATCTTCGAAGTGATGATAAAAACTGCCTTTCGACACCTTTGATTTTTTTAAAATTTCGTTTATCGAAGCAGTTTCATAACTGTGTGCCGCAAATTCTTCGAGCGCTTCGTGGTATAATTGTTCCTCATTCTTAATTTTGCTCCTCTCTTCAGCCGGCATACAGTAACCTCCTCGTACACTGATTTCCTGTTTTATTGTTAGTCATGTCGCATTATATCACCTTTCGGGAATAGATGCTATCCCTCATACTGCAAAGTTGTGAGAATTTTGCAAATCTTTGAAAATCGAAGCGGATTTTTGCCGTGCAAGAAACCGGGTCATCACCCAGCCACGATTCAGAGCTACTTGTCATGAATGGCTTTGCTTCAGAAAAATACAGGCAATCGTAGCAATACTCCTTGCAAATTGATCATAGGCATGTTACAATATCTCAGTGCTATTTATCCTATAAAACTGCTGCCTCGCTGTTTTTGGATAGAATTGAAATAATGAAGGAGGTGAGACGCATGGCCAACAATAAATCCGCCATCAAGCGCGTGAAAATCACCGCCAAGAAAACTGCTCGGAACAATATTATTCGTTCCAAAGTTCGAAATTCCATCCGTAAGTTCAGACTCGCTATCACAAGCGAAGCGGAGAACAAGGATGTCATTTTGAAGAATGCTATCAGCCAGATTGATAAAGCAGTTTCCAAAGGCATTTTACACAAGAACAACGCCGCCCGCAAAAAATCACGCTTAACCAAGCGACTCAACAAAGCGACCACGCCTGTTGCCTAAGCATCTGCTTTGGTCGAGCCGGTCTTTGTTTTCTTTGTATAAAATAATAACACTCTGTGCTGTTAAAGAGGAAACCCTTCAACCGCAGAGCGTTTTATTTTTGTACACAACACACACATCAGCTTAATGAATTTTGGCTAGAAAAGAACCAACCAATATTTCCAAAGCGATTTGTTTTTCCAGTTTACCGGTCAATACCGCTTCTTCTTTTTCCACCACTTCCGCTAAAAGCTGGTAGAGATCTTCCCGCCGGAATTTCGAGGCGCCAGAAGAGATTCGCTTGATAGCGAAAGGTCTGACTCCCAACGCTTCCGCCATCTGATTTTCATCGATTTTCTGCCGCTGCCATTCTTTTACCCGCACGATTTGCCGCAACTGATAGCGCACCAGCGCCAATAATCTAACCGGATCTTCTCCGCGGCGCAGCATTTCACTCAACAAATCCATGGCTTTGCCGCCTTGTTTGGCGGTTATTAAATCCATTAACTCAAAGACATTGATTTCCGCAGAGGCGGCCAAATAAGGCAGGGCATCTTTCAATAAAATCGCTTTAGCCGGTGAAAAAAGCAGCGACAGTTTCTCCACTTCCTGCTCGGCAATGCCGACTTGGCTGCCGGCTAAATTGACCAGATATTCCAGTAAACCATAATCGGCTTTTAATTGATGGGCAGTAAAAAAATCCTGCACGGTACGCAGCATATCATCCCGTTTTAAAACCGGGCATTCCACAACTTTTGCCAAGGGAAGCAGCAGCTTCGTGAATTTTCTTCTTTTATCAAGACTGCCATATTCGCAAAGTACCAAAATATTGCCGCCATTGCTCAGCAGATCCAACCAGGCTTTTTCTTCATTCCCGCTGTCCGGGATCGGTTCGGCAGTTTCTTCTTCGTTTTTACTTTTCCCTTTTAATAAACGGAAATTTTCAATAAAAACAAGCTTCCGGCCTCCCAGCAAACTGACCTGAAGTTGTTCTTCCAATTCAGGCAGGTGCAGATCACTGCCATTCAGCGTAACCAAATTATATTCTTGTTCTTCTTTTGGCACCAATGCAGATAACATCTGTTTGCAGCGCTGGACCTGCCAATAATCTTCCCCATAAATCAGATATAAATCAGCAATTTTTCCTTGTTTTAATTCGTTCTTTAATTGTCTCCAGTCCATTGCAGCTCACCTCTTTTTATCTTAATTCGCAGCAGCGGCCGCCTTATCCTGCCAACCTGTTCATTCTCTTGCAAGACAGGCAGTCACGGTCCACTGTCTGCCGTCGCTGCGCAACCGAATCGCACCGACCTGATTCGTAGCATAAACTGCCGCCGCCGCTTTGGCTAAGCGATTAACGGTTTCCTCTGCCGGATGACCATAGCTGTTGTTACGTCCGGCTGAAATGACTGCAATATCCGGCTGCCAGGCAGCCAGCAGCTGAGCGGAACTGGAACCGGTGCCACCGTGATGGGCAACTTTCAACACGACTGCAGCTTTTTCTGCTGTTACGGTTGCCAGCAATTGCTGCTCGGCGGCTGCCTCGATATCGCCGGTCAGCCAGATCACCGTCTCGCCATATTGCAGACGCAGCACAACCGAATCCTCGTTACCGCCATCCTGATTCACACCACAGAGTTTGACTTCGATCTCACACTCTTTGGCAATGCGAATCCGATCCCCCTTGGCGAGACCAATCTGTTGCTCCGCCTGAGCCCTACTCAGCCATTGCTGCAAGTCCTGCGGCAATACAGCGTTCTCGGGCAGAGCATGCAAAAACAAGCGAAAGGGAAATACCTGATTGACCTGGATCAATCCCTGATAGTGATCGCCATGCGCATGGGTCAGCAGCACAACATCCAATTGCTGGATACCCTGACGGCGCAGGAATGGCACCACTGCTTTTTTTCCTACGCTGCTTTCACCACTGGCAGAACCGCCGCCATCAATCAGCATTGTATGTCCATCGGAGAAACGAAAAAAGAGCGCTTCTCCCTGACCAACATCAAGCATCACCATTTCCATCGCATACGGCCATGGGTGCCAAATCCAGAGCATTACCGCTGTGAGAGCCGCAGCGGCAACTGCTTTCCTGCTGATTTTACCGTTGTTAAAAGGCCAGGCGCTGAGCAGCAATAAAACAGCATAACTGAATGCCACAGCAGGCCAGCCGGGTGTGGCAATATTATAAGCGGCAAAGGGCAATCCGGCAAAAAAACCACCGATTTTGACCAACACTCCAATATAAAGGTGAGTGGCGGCATATGCCCAGGCCGCAGCAGCCGGTCCCAGGGGAGTCAGACAAACCAACAGCAAGACTAAAAAGGGAGCCGGCAGAATGAACACAGCAAAAACCAAGTTACTGAGCGGAGCAATCAAAGAAATCTGATTGAATAATTGAATACTCAGCGGTAACACCGCCGTCTGCGCCGCCAATGTCACGGCCAGCGTTAGGGCGATCGAATTTGGCAAGTGCAACTGCAACTGTAAAAATTGAGCAAAACGGGCGGACCAAAGCAAGATGCCGGCTACCGCCGCAAAAGATAATTGAAATCCCGCTTCATAAAGAATAAACGGGTTTTGCAGACAAAGCAGCAAAGCGGTGAGCGCCAACAGGGAAGGCCATTGCGTTCTGCGCAGGATCAGTCTGGCCAGCAAGGCGAGAATGATCATCGTTCCCGCCCTTAACACAGAATCTTCCAAACCGGTCAGCAGCATAAAAAAAATGACAGCCAACATGGAAAAGCAATATTCCAGGTTCAACGGGAGCGGCAGCCGACGCAGCAACCAGCGAATCCCGGCTAAAAAGATGACGACATTGCCACCCGACACAGCCAGTAAATGCAATAATCCAGCCACTTGAAAGGAATCATACCATTCTTCCGGTAATTCGTCTGTCACACCGATGGTCAAACCCAGCAAGAAAGCAGCCTGCTCCGGCTGCAGATAGCTGCGGCCGTTGGCTTGGATTTCGGTCATTTGCCGGTAAATACTGTGGCGAATCTGCCAGATCGAACGGATCAAAGAAACCTGTTCTGTCGGCTGCAACGAGCTAAACCCCGTTTTACTGACATAAATTCTGCCAATCATACCGCGTCTGTGGTTTTGCAGCTGCCAGTCGGGATCACCGAAATTGTACCGACCGCTGCTGACGGACAACTTGCCTTCCGCTTGCAGGAGATCCCCGGGCGCCGGCTGCAGCAGGATGCCCGCTTCAAAATAGACCTGTAATCTGCCCGGTATCGCCTCACTTTTTCGATTATGAATGATGGTTAGGTCATTCAGGCTCAGTTGCCAGGCGCCTTCGGCATCCTGCAGCGGAAATCCGTCGACACAGCCGCTGATCCGGACGGTTTCGTCTTGCCAGGATTCATCCAGCATAGCAGGCAGCCTGGCTGCGCGCACCGTAGTAAAGCAGAAACCGCCGAGCAAAGCAAGCGCTGCGACTAGCGGCAGCATCCGCCGGGTGCGCCGCAGCAACCGCCAGGCGAGCAGCAAGCAAAACCCAATCACTGCCAGTGGCAGCCAAGCCGGTCCCCAGGCACAGCCTTGCAGAAGAATACCACCGGCAAACCCGACACCAAGCCAAAAAACAACTGTCTGCTGCATCATTGCACCGTGATGAATGCTGCAATGGCAGCATAGATTCCGTTCCCAATGCCGGCAACTTGCATAATGTCCTCTATTTTTTGAAAATTGCCGTTCTTTTCCCGATAAGCAATAATCGCCTGCGCACGCACCTCGCCGATTTGCGGCAAAGTTGCCAGCGTTTCGGCATCCGCCAGATTGAGATTCACCTTGCCGTCCGAAGTGGTCTGCCTGGCGTCTGCGTCTTCTGCCGCTGTTTCTCCGACAGAGGGAATATAATAACGCTGACCGTCTTGCAAAATGGCAGCGAGATTGATCTGATCCAAATCCGCCGCCTCGGTTTCACCTCCGGCCAGCAGAATGGCTTCACCCAAACGGCTGCCCCCGGTCAGCCGCAGCAAACCGGGCTGTCTGACCGCGCCGGCCAGATGCACCACAATTTCGCCTGCTTCTTCCTTCTGAACACTCTGCCTGTCGGCGGGAGTTAGCTCGTTCCTTTCCTTCTGCGCTCCGACATCATTCTCCGCAAGATTTTGTATGACAGCAGGTTGTATCGCAGCCGCATTCCACCAGCGGAGACCGGCGGCTGAGATGATAAGGCCGCCAAGCAGACCCAGGAACATCCCTTGCCGTAACGATAATTTATTCATCCATCATCGCCTCCTTTTCAGACGCAAGTATGGATATCATTTCCAGAATAAATCGAATAAATCCTGCTTTATTAAAAAAATAAATCGAAAAAAAACAGACCTTTTGAAAGGCCTGTTCCCGTTCTCGTTGAACGCGCTTCGGTGATTACTGCTTGCGAATCAGCATGGCGTGACCGCGGTGCATAGAAAATCGCTCATAATAACTTTGTAATGCTTCGTCGCAAATGAGATCGATGGAAGACATCTGGCGAAGCTGGTCCAGCATGCTTTGCATCAAACGACTGCCAATGCCGTGGTGCTGCATCTCCGGCAGCACTTCCAACAGCGGCAGAAAAGCAAACCGGACGCCATCGGATAAGGCATTGACCAAACCAACCGGTTTCTTGGTGTGAAATTCCAGTGCCAGAACGAAACGATAACTATTTTGCAGAATTTTCATTAATTCTTCCCCGCTCAGCGGTTGCTGCCAACCCACACAAAATCCATTCAGTTGCTCCGCTGTGATGCCGTTTAAATCGGTTTGATACAGCAGGATAGGATATTGACTGTATTTCTGCAGAAAGGCGGAGGCATCCAACCGAAAAGTCAACGCATCATAACTGCTGCCGCCAACTTTACGCCGGCCTACCAGACGTTCGCATTCATAAAAGCCGATTTTCTCCGCCAAAGCAATCATCGCGAGATTACCTGACCAGGTTTGGCTGTAAATTTCCTTGATCCCGTTACTTAAAAAATAGTGGATCAGCATCAGATAAGCAAGCGTACCCAGCCCCTGTTTGCGATCCTCCGGCAGCGGGATATCGATGCCGATCGCCGGTTTGCCATTTTCCATCAGATAGGAGCTGACCCAGCCGATGTGCCTGTTATCCGGCAAGTAGAGTTCGAAACGGGTTCGCCGCGCCGTCAGCGGCAGTCGAAGCCTTTTTTGATACAATTCGGTCAGAGCTTTTGTATCCAATGGTTCATCCAACTCCCAGGGAGCATCCCAGGCCATCCATTCAGTCTCGGTCGTATACCACCGGACATAATCCTCAATATCCGGCAAATCAATATCTTTCAGAATCAACCGATCTGTGACTAGTTGCAGCATTAATCCCACACCCTTCCAGAAGATGACGCCCGCTTCGTTCCCGCTTTGATCTTTCCGGATCAGCAGAGAAAAGGCCTTTTGATATGTTCTCTTGATTCTGTTGTTATTTTATGCCGGATGCAACAGAAAAGCAAGCGCCTTCTGTTTTTTCCTTTTGCTTTGTCCCCTTTTTATTGTCTGTTCTGCGAACTCGCTTATCCCGATTCGCTTGCTTTTCATCTTGGGGGATTCCGTCTTTTTTCTTTGCTTTTTTTATGAAAACATTCTGTCTTCCCTGTTGATTGGGAAAACTCTTCCCTTCGGAATACTCTCTCTTAATTCCTTGTAATCCTGTCAGAATTAAGTCTTTTTTTTTCATCTGTCTTATGATATACTATAAATAAAGCACCTCTGGATTTTCTCGCCGGGGTGATAAAAAATAAGGAGTGATAGATGATGATTACGAAAGAAATCGGTATTGTGGAATTGGTAGAAAAATATCCTGCCGCCGCTATGATTTTAATGCAAGCCGGGATGGGCTGCCTGGGCTGTGCTGCTTCTCAGTTTGAAACATTGGAACAAGGCTGCGCTGCGCACGGTATCGACGTTGACGCCTTAGTAAATACCCTGAACGAAGAATTGGTCTCAGTGAAATAAATCCGAAAAAACAGGACAGGTTGAAGTTGCAGCCTGTCCTGTTTTTTCAATTTTCACTAGATTTGCAGGCTGAAATGCTCAAAAGTAAAACAACCGCCGCCTTGCTTTAATTTTCCGGTTTCTGCCGGCCAATTGAAAGCCGGATTGATCTCAGTAATTCAGGATGGCTCGCCCGCGAGACTATGACATGCCGGTAAAACCCGCTGGATTGCGAATTGACGCACTCTCTGAGCCGATTGAAGAAACAACAGCGGAGCCGCGCCGGGTTCAAAAGCAGACAGTGTCCCGCTATCAATCATAGAACCGGAGCAAAGATGCTGACGTTCCGCTGCGTAAGGGCAGAGATGAACCTGTGGGTGACGCATTGCATGCGGTAAACATCACAAGGGGTTTCTCCCAATGCTTGTTTTCGCTGACGGCAGAGGCAGCAGTGTCGATTTGCTCTGCGGAAAACCAGTCATTGATGTTTTTCTTCCTGCTCTCTTTTGCCCAGCCAGATCAAACCCTGCGCCAAGCGATTGGGAATTTCCTTAAAATGCCCGCCTTCGTGCCATTGCAGTACCGTTTCTTTGATTCTGGGGTCCGCTGCCAGCATTTGCGCTGCCTGACGGGTTGCTTCCCCTACAGCAGCCAAGCGCGGACTGCGGGCTTTTTCTTCGCCGCGTCCCAAACTCAAGTAAAGCCGCGCATTTGCTCTGATGGTATGGGTTTTCATATAATCCAGAAAGCCTTCATACCAGAGGGATCCGGAACAGCAGGCGGCGGCTGCAAAAGCATCGGTTTGATACAAAGCCCAAAAAGCCATCAAACCGGCCAGCGAATAACCCAGAATTGCATTATGCTCCGGATCTGTCCAGACGGGATAAGATTGCTCCACTTTGACTTTTAAAACAGTCAGCAGCCAATCTAGCGTCAGAGCCGCTTTGCCGGGGAAGGCAGCTTCCGACTTAAAAACAGCCGCGGCCGGCCAGGGTGAAAAGTCAAACTGATTCTTTGCATCGGCAAATGTCACCACCAGAGAAGGTTGGCAAATTCCTTCAGCCACAGCGGCTTCTACAAGCTGCATGATCTCCGTAAATTCCGCGACCGATTCTCCACCCGAAACAGCATAGACTGCCGCATATTTTTTACCCGGCCCGCTGCCGGCAGGAAGATAGACAAAACAGGGAATATCGTTGATTTGCATCGTTTCGATCGTACCGTTCATCCGCCCTACCTCTTTTCATGGCTGACCGCAGCCCTATAAAAAACCGCCTGGTGGCAATAACAGGCTTTTTTCTCTCTCAAGCGTCAAAGAAAGCCTGCTGTGTTTTGCTCGTGATCAACGAAGTTCGCCACCGATTCGTTCGCCTTATCACTGCAGACATTGCTTCGTTGAGAAACTAGGCTAAATAAGCTTGCAGCAGTTTAAAGGTATTGGCCAACCCGTCGATATGGCTGCGCTCGTAGCCATGTGAGGCATAGACACCCGGACCGATTAAACCATGACGCACGTCAAAACCGGCGCGCAGCGTGACTTCCACATCGGAACCGTACATGGGATAAACATCCAGCGCATAATCCGCAGCGGCTCTTTGAGCGGCAGCAATCAGCTCGTTGGTCAATGCATAATGGTAAACGCCGCCGGAATCTTTCGGGCAGATAGAAACCATACGTTCGCTGCATTTTAAGCCGCTGCCCACGCAGCCCATATCGACCGAAATCACATCTTCGATGCAGTCGGGAATACCGGCGGCGCCGCCATGACCGACCTCCTCAAACATGGTAAAACTGAGCCAGACATTGCGGTTGGGGATCAGCTTTTCATCGGCATAATATTTAGCTATGGTCAACAGGACAGCGGAAGAGGCCTTATCATCCAGAAAGCGGCTCTTGATATAACCTTTTTTCGTCACGGTGAAGCGCGGATTCAAAGCGATAAAATCACCGTTCTGAATCCCCAAATCCTCCACATCTTTGGCGTTGGCAACAAATTCATCGAGAAGAACTTCGATGTTTGCCTTAAAATCGCGGGGATCGTTGACTTTGGGGTTGACATGCGCAGAGGCATTGGCAATTTGCAGGGTGCCTTCGTATTCCCTGCCGTCGCGCGTGATCACCGTAACCTGTTCGGTTTCGGTGTTATTCGGATTGAGACCGCCAATGTTGGCGAGCATCAAGCCGCCGTTTGCTTTGATACCGGCCACCACGCCGCCCAAAGTGTCGACATGACCGAACAGCATCAGAGGAGAACCGCTGCCGCCTAAATCAACATTCACTCCGCCTTTGCGCAGCGTATTCGGTTGGTAACCCATTGCCTGCAATTCATTGCAGAGGAATGCCGTAATTTCTTTTGTGTAACCGGAAGGGCTCTTGATAGCCAGCATCCGTTCCAGAACATCCAACATATAATCAATATACTTCTGCTCCATTTTCATCCTCCTAAAAAATTCAGTGCCTGCCGATATTGTAGCACCGGCGGAAATGATTGTAAAGGATTCGAATGAGAAAAGCCGAAAAGCAGGAAACTGTCCGTTTTATTTGAGCGATTGCCTCGATTCCCTCTTGACGCGCAAACGCTGATCGTGTTTACTATAAATAAGCAACAGTCAAACCCCAAGAGTTTACTGCAGCAGAGCAACTCACAAAACCGACATACCACAAGCAAGCGTAAGGAGTGATTTTTTTTGAATATCAAAACATTTCAAGTGGAGGAATGGATGAATGCCTATGAAACAGGCGCACGTTACAATATTGCGGAAACCTGTGTCGATTCCCTTTCGTTGGACGAACTGTTCCTGCTGACCGGTGAAGACAAACAGACCTTTCTTAACGAATTATGCGCCCGCCGTTTGACGTATGGCGATATTTTTGGAGCGCCGGCTTTCAAAGCGGGAATCGCCCGACTCTATCAAAGTATTACTCCTCAGCAAATCATCACGACCCATGGCGCCGCCGGTGCCAATCATCATGTCTTCTATTCGCTGCTGCAGCCGGGGGACCGCGTCCTTTGCGTCTTGCCAACTTATCAGCAGCTCTACTCCATTCCCGAATCGTACGGCGCAGATGTTCAGCTCCTGCAGCTCAATGTTCAGAATGGTTATCTGCCCGACCTGGCTCAGCTTGACCGTCTGGCGATCCCCGGCACCAAAATGATTTGTCTGAATAATCCCAACAATCCAACCGGCGCTTTGATCCCACCCGCATTGCTGCAGGAAATCATTGCCATCGCGCGCCGTGTGGATGCTTATATTCTCTGTGATGAAGTCTATCGTGGCTTAACTCAAGCCGACTGTGCTGTCGAATCAATTGCCGATCTTTATGAAAAAGGCATCAGTGTCGGCAGTATGTCAAAAGTATTTTCTCTGGCCGGGCTCCGTTTGGGTTGGATAGCCAGCAAAGATCCGGAAGTACTGGCTGCCTGCCTGTCACACCGCGATTATAATCTGATCAGTTGCAGCATTTTGGATGAAGCGGTGGCAGGATTCGCTTTAAAGCACGCGGACCGGATCCTGGCGCGCAATCAGGCCATCGTGCGGGAGAATCTGCATCTGCTGGATACTTGGCTGGCAAGCCAACCGCATCTGCACTATTACAAGCCGCAGGCGGGCACCACCGCGCTGCTTTATTATGATTTTGCTCTGCCTTCTTACGATTTCTGCCGGGCAATGTATGACAGCACCGGCGCTTTTGTCACACCAGGAGACTGCTTTGCTGAAGCGCACTGCCTGCGGATCGGCTATGCCTGTGACAAAAAAACGCTGCAGGACGGCCTGCAGGCAATGGCCGCCTATTTACAGGCTTTAGAAAAATCCGGCATCCCCTTGAACACCACTCACTGACATGAATCCAGCAAAAAAGCTGTCTCTCCGGTTAATACAAACCAAAGAGGCAGCCTTTTTTTGCTTCCCGTTTCCGGAAAGCCCATTGCGACCAACATTTAATACAAATAATACGAACAGACAATTAAAATCCCACCCGCTAAAATGGACCAATCGATTAACCAGGCAAAAGAAAGACAAAATAACAGCGATACAATCCTTCCGATTTAAGAATTTGCATTATCCACCGATATGGATGACCTGATCCACCCATTTCCGATAAAACGCTTCTTCGTGCGAAACCAGAATGATGTTGCCTTGCCAACGGATCAGTTCGTTCTTCAATACATCCTTTGCATCCGCATCCAAATGATTGGTCGGTTCGTCTAAGATTAACAAGTTCGATTTTGTCAGCATTAAAATACAAAGTTTCACACGGGATTGCTCTCCGCCGCTTAAGGCAGAAATCGGCTGTATCACACTTTTGGCTTGAATACCGCATTGTGCCAGATGTTTTCTGATTTGACTGGCTGAGAGCCAACTGTATTTTTCGGCGATAATCTGCACCGGCGTCTGCTTTGGATTACCCCAGACCAGATCCTGTTCATAATAGCCGATTTTCATGGTGTCGGAAAATTTAAAATCACCGGACAAGGAAGGAATTTGTTTGATTAATGTCTTGATTAGAGTTGATTTGCCGATGCCGTTAAAGCCGGTAATCACAATTTTCTGGCCGGCCGCCAGCATGAAATTGATCTTCGGTAAGAGAGGATTGGTGTAACCAATTTCCAAATCTCTCACAACCAATGCTTTCTGTGTGGTGACCGGCAGCGAAGCAAATTGAAAATTCGGTTTCGCCAATGCTTTGGGCGGCTCGATGATCTCGATACGGTCTAATTGCTTCTGCCGGCCCCGTGCCATTTTAGCGGTGGATGCCCTGGCTTTGTTTTTGGAGATGTACTCTTCGAATTTTTTAATCTGCACTTGCTGAGACTGAAATTCCCGTATATAGCTTTCCCGCTTAATATCCTTCAGCTGCAAAAACTTGTTAAAGTTGCCGCTGTACTTGGTCAGTACACCAAATTCGATATCACAAATGCAATTCGTCACAAGATCCAAAAAATCAAAATCATGGGAAATTACAATAAAAGCGCCTTCAAATTCCTTAAGATAGCCGGAAAACCACTCCACATGCTCTTTGTCCAGAAAATTCGTCGGTTCATCCAGCAGTAAAACGTCCGGTTTTTCCAATAACAATTTTGCTAAAATTACCTTTGCCCTTTGGCCGCCGCTCAGCTGACCTAAGATACTGTCCATGCCCAGGGCGGTGATGCCCAAACCGTTCGCTACCTTCATGATTACAGTTTCTATTTCATAAAAGCCTTGATATTCTAAAATCTCCTGCAGTTTCGCTGCTTTGTCAATCAATTCTTCACTGCTGTCGGTCGTCATGCTTTCATACAATTCTATGAGTTTTGACTCAGTCTGAATAAGTTCCTGAAAGGCAGTCTTTAAATACTCAAACACCGTTGCATTATTGTCTGTTTTGGCATATTGATCTAAATACTCATAGTTCAAATTGCGCTGCCAACTGATCCTGCCCTGATCCGGAACAATACTGCCTACGATAATATTGAAAAGCGTTGTTTTGCCTGTGCCATTATGACCGACAAGCCCCATATGCTCCCCTTTAAAAAGTTCAAAGGATGCATTTTTATACAAAACGTTTTCGCCAAAGGAATGCGATATGTCTATTACATCTAATAATCCCATACTCTTTTATTCATTCTCCTGTTATCTTGAGTTACGCCTGCTCTTACCTTCTCTTCCATCGCGATCAGATGAAACAGTTCATCAACGGATTCGTTTTTTAGATTCGTTGATGAGCCCCTAACCGACTGATCTGCCTTATGTGGCATTGCTGCAATGCTGTCTCCTTTGCTTTCCTTTAGCGGCAGCAATCCGCTCGAAGCCATCGACGGTTTCAAGTCTTTCCATCAGATCAATCATAAACGTTATGCAAGTATAGCAGAATTATGGAAAATAAGCAAACAAATAAACGATAGAACGACGCCTTGCTTTTATGACCGGGTACAGCCAGGCCTGGTCAGGTGTTCATGTAAAACCCGGCTTCTCGCTCGTTTTTCTGGATTTTGTTCCAACCGCCTTCAAACGATGATCCTGCGCGGGCCAAAAAGACCTTTTCGGATGGCAAGCGAGTAAAGATAGGGATAAGTCTTTTGCAGATTACGCATTGATTCCACCCATTCGATCAGCAGCTTTTGAAAAGCTCGCTGGATATCCAGGTTCAAATGCTGGAGGTCGGAAGCAGGCAGTGCCGTTAACGATTCCCGGCTCTGCAATTCGTCATAGACATGATAGAGCGACCAAAGCAATTCTGTAAAGCGATCGTGTTCCGCCAGATTCGCATTTTCAAAGAGTCGCAGCAGATCGCTTTTCTTCTTGTGCAGAATCAGATTCAAGCTCAGCAAATCATCGGGTTGGACATCGGCTTTCGGCGCATATTGATTGAGATACAGAATCAATCTCTTGAAATCCTGATCCCGCCAATCTGCCTGCAATGCCAGCTTATCTGTAATTTCACTCAGATTAACGATGGAACCGCGAAATGCTTGAATCAATTCGATGCCTGTTTCGGCATAAAATTCATTGATCACAACGCTGACACGATTCAATTTTGCCTGGTGTTCCCGTCGAGTCAACACCGTATTCATCCCCAGCGTAACCAATAAAACGCTGATTGGCAGAAACGCCATATCCTGCAGAAGATAAAACAAGGTTTCGTCGGGACGATGAAAAATAGTGAACTGGCAGTAATAAATCAGAATCGAGAAAACGGCCAGAAAAATCACGAGTACTTTGCTATGTAACTTCTTCACATACTTCTCCTTCCTGCCTTAAAACAAATTGCCGGAGTACTGGAAAATCAAGGGAGAATTGCGGATTAGCATTCATCTGAGCAATCCGAGACAAAATCTTTCTTTCAATACAGCAATACGGCTCTTCTTTTCTTTGGAACCAGCCGTTTTCTATCAAACACGGCACCGTTTTGCATCAAATCATTTCCGATAACCACATTTCCGGCAAAGTTCTTCGACCGCTTTTTGTTGGTAAAACCCAGAAACAGTTCATGTGCTCTTTACTTGCGAGAATTTCCGTAAAAGATTTTTCTTTTCAGTTGCTCAAACGCATATCTTTGGCAGGCAATCGCAGCTTCGGAAGCGTAACCCTGATGCCAATCAGCCTTCTGTAATAAATAACCGATTTCAAGTATTTGCCGCTCTTCGCAGTTCTGTACGCCGAACCCACATTGGCCGATCATCTCATTGGTTGTTTTCAAAATAACCGTCCATAAGCAAAGCCATGCTTTTGATAACGCCTCAATTGTCTGTCAAGCCATTGCTGCACTTCTGTATTTGTGAAAGCACCTTCATAGGCAATCATAACTTCGTCATCCTGCAGTATTTTACACAAGGCGGGAAAGTCTTGTTGCCGCATCTTTCGTAAGATGAATCCTGCCGGTGCTCAGACAATCCCATATCTCCTGAGAAAGTAATTCAGCAATGTGACACTATTTGTATTTCCATATACTATCTTATTAAAACGCCGGAGTCAATGCTGTTTCTGTCTATTTTTATCATTAAAACGTGTCAACAGCGGTTCGGTGCGAACGACCAGAAGATGCCCCGGACCCCCGAGGTTTGACGCTTCGGCTTCCAGGCGGGCAACTGGTTTCAGGCAAGAGAAAAGCGACACCGTAGTGCCGCCCTTCAGCCAACCCAACAGAGTGTCCGGACCGCTCCTCAGCGTTGGCCCAGCCTCCTTGTCGGTCAAGCAGTTATTAGATGATCACGGGTCCTCCGGTTTTTGCACGGGCACCTCCGAAATTGTCCTTGACATGGGGTCCGTTTGCGAAAGCTACTCGCTTCTCAGAGCTTCAACAGCATCCTTTCTTGATGCTATTTTTGCCGGAATATGACCGCCAAGGACAGTTAGAATAGTGCTGATGACAACCAGCATAAACGCGTGCAAAATTTGCAGATTGGCAACTCCTTTCAGCTCGGTCATGTCGTAAAGAAGTGAGTTGATTGGTATTGTCAGCAGCCACGCAATCCCGATTCCCAGGAGACCGGAAAATATGCCCAGGATAAAGGTTTCCGCATCAAATACACGCGTAATATCCTTTTTCCTTGCGCCTAAGGCGCGCAGTACGCCGATTTCCTTTGTACGTTCCAACACTGAAGTATATGTGATAATACCAATCATAATCAAACTGACAACCAGTGAAATGGCGGCAAAGGCGATCAATATAATAGTTATCGCATCCATAATGCCGCCTGTCAGTTCTGACATGGATCCTGCCAAATCATTATAGATTATTTGATCATCGATTTCCTTCCCATTATTATACGCATCTAAATAGGCAAGGACCGCATCCTTATCCTCAAAATTGTCCGGATACACCATAACCATAAAAGGAGTGGCGTTACCGCCAAGATATGCTAAAAAGTTTGCCTTTGTTTCTTTGTCCATGTCCTCCATGGTCATGATGTTTTTGTCACTCAATCGCTGCGCTTCGACAATCTTGGAATTGATTGCATTGTCAATAACAATTTGTGACAGCTCATCGCTGTAGGCAATACCGGAACCAAGAGTACCTATGCGAACATCCTGCTTTTGACGAACAACTCCGACAACTCTCACCGTAATGCTTTTGTCGGAGGCATACATTGCAGCGTAGTCACGACCGGGAAGATAGGTTCCCATCCCCGTTTTGACATAATAATCATCATTGGAAATTATTTTGAATTCCGTACCGAGAATATCTTTAAATTTGATGCTTTTCATGTTTTCGGTGTCAAAGCCAAGGCCTTTGAGAGTATTAAAGTCAATTCTGTTCTTAGAGTCTATAACAAGAACTAAATCGGTTGCACTTTTTGGATATTCTCCTGAAAGTAATTCATAGTTTTTTAACAGATAGGACTCATCGCCCTCTTTTAACTGCTTGGGATAGGATGAAAGCCCTATGGAGTCCATACTTTGTAAATTCGCCATGTTTGACAAGTTGGAGATGCTCATACCTTCTCCCATGGACGACATAATATTATGAAACATCACAGGTTGAATGGTATTATTTACAGCGCGCAGCATGTTCATGCCGACAATACGGGTGTAGCCAATACTGTTGCATATTTCAGGATCAATCTTATTCAGATAATCCATGTATTCATCGGTAAAATTATTTTTGTGTGCAATGCTGGTTTTCGCCGGATCATAAAGAAACACTTCATCGGAATCAGCATATTCCTCCGTACCAGTCATTTTTTCTTTCATCAGGTTCTGCACACTGGCCATGTTTTCTGTATTTAACTGCATGGATGATTGAGATATTATTATCGGAAACTCAGACATAGCATCACTTTGGAAAGTATCTATCTGCGCTTGAAACCCGGTCGAAAGGCTGAGAATAACCGCGATGCCTATAATCCCGATGCTGGAAGCCAGCGCGGTTAAAAAGGTTCTGCCTTTTTTGGTCCTTAGATTGGTAAATGAGAGCTTTAACGCCATGAAAAAGCTCATGCTGGTTTTCTTGAGAACAAAGCTATCCGGCTTTGGTTTTTCCTGATAGGGATGACTGTCGGAAATAATTTTGCCGTCTTGAAACCGAATAATTCTGTCCGCATATTTGTCGGCAATCTCAGGATTGTGTGTGACCACAATGACCAGGCGATCCTTCGCTACTTCTTTAATTAAATCCATGATCTGAATGCTGGTGACAGTATCCAGGGCGCCTGTTGGTTCGTCGCATAGCAGGATTTCGGGGTTATTGGCAAGCGCTCTGGCAATGGCAACGCGTTGCATTTGGCCGCCGGATAGCTGATTCGGTTTCTTATGCAGGTGATCTTTCAGTCCTACTTGCTCTAAAACCTCAAGCGCTCTCTTGTGTTTTTCCTCAGCCGGTACACCGCTCAGCGTCATGCCAAGCTCAACATTGGCAATAATGCTTAAGTGTGTAATCAGGTTATAGTTTTGAAATACAAAACCGATCGAATTGTTGCGATAAGCGTCCCAGTCCTGGTCTTGGAAATCGGAAGTCTTCTTCCCTTTAATTATCAATTCACCCGAATCGCAATGGTCAAGACCGCCGATGATATTCAAGCATGTGGTTTTCCCGGAACCACTCGTGCCAAGAATTGCCACGAACTCTTTTTCGCGAAATGCAACGCTGATATCATCAAGCGCTTTGGTTTCTATCCCTCCCACATAATAAGTCTTTTTGATATTTTTAAATTCAAGCACCATAATTTCACTCCTTTTTTTTCATGAAGCCGCGTCTTAATAGTTGAAGCTTCTGTAGATATTTTTGTTTTACCAGCTCGTAGTCCGAAATTCTTAGAAAAATCTCTGCGGTTGCGTCCCTGCAGATCGAAAAGAGGATATCGATCATATTTGTCAAATCGTCTTCCTGACGCAAATCGAGCAGTTCCAAGTTAATCCAGGGTTTCAATTCTTCAAAAATTTTCTTTTCGGCTGCATTTTTTGGCATTTTTAAGTAGAATTTGCTGTTGACTTTAATATCCGCAAACAAGTTCATACAAAAGCCGTTCCCTTTTTCTTTTGTGACAAAATGAACAGTAAAATCGAGAATATCTCTGATCATAAAAAATATATCACCATTGTTTTCACGAAGGCTTATTTTTACCTGTTCGATCATCTGTTGCCGATAGTCCAAAAGAATAAACTCAAGCATATCATTTTTATCGTTGAAATATTGATAGAAGCTTCCTCTCGGTATCTCTGCCGCGTGTACTATCTTATTGATAGACGCTTTATCAAACGGCACCCTAGAAAACTCATCTTTGATTGCGCAAACTAATTTCCTCCTTTTTTCTTCCGGTAAATTAAAAAAAGTGGATGTTGGCACAAAATCACCTCCCCAGTTTCAGAATGTCAGAGCCAGTCAGCACGGCTATGCGGGTTTTAAACTTGATGGTTTCTGTAAACACCGAACCCGCTGGCAGGGTAAGTATGTTGCAGTTTAAGCCGAAGATGGTTACTCCGGAGGCTGTCATGTAAAGCAGAACCTCTTGACTCTGCTTAGCTGACTTTATAGCAGGCTTTCATTATACATGACAACCTGTCATGTGTCAATTGATTTTTTAAATGAGATGCGAGATGGCGGAAAATGCCAGAACCCTCAAGGCCTCTTCGCATTTGCAATTTCCTTTCAGAGCGCCGTTATTCATAAAACTGTATGTACCTACGCTCCCACCTAAACTTTATAACTACAACCAGCTATACTCGTAGAAACTTCGGAAAGTGCTGTGTTTCTGCATAAAAACACTATATTTTGGCATAAAAACAATTGACTTTTCCGGGAATTGTAGTTATAATTATTATAACTACGGTGGAGGTGGTTAGATGAGTTATGTCATAGAGCAAAAGGTTGGAAAGTATACATACATGTACGAATGCACTGCCTACAGAGATAATGATGGCAACCCACGGAACAAACGAGTAATCATAGGAAAGATTGACTTGAAAACTGGGCTACCTGTATAC
>JAJFTT010000052.1 GCA_021372785.1 Negativicutes bacterium
ATTACATCCAAGGAAGCAAAATCAGCTCTTATGATTCTGCTACCCTCAGCGAAATCGATACGCTGATCCTCTATTAAGTAAGGTATGTAAATCACAGCAATGAATTTTAAAGTGGAACCCATACGAAGCACTAGCCGCAGCGAATCAGTTTGCTACGGCTAGCGCACAGACAAGCTGCTTCAAAAAATGATCAGCCCTATTACTGCCGATATGACGCAGTAACAGGGCTGATCTTATTCATGTAGATTCAATTCCAAATATTCATCATAAGACATTTTTCTGTCGATGATGCCATCCGGCGTAATTTCAATGATGCGGTTGGCAATAGTTTGCACAAATTCATGATCATGTGAGGCAAAAAGGAGAGTGCCAGAAAAGTTAATCAAGCCATCGTTGAGTGAGGTGATCGATTCCAGATCCAGATGATTGGTCGGCTCATCCAGTAGGAGAACATTGGCATTGCTGAGCATCATCTTGCATAGCATACAGCGGACTCGCTCGCCGCCGGAAAGAACGCTTGCTTCTTTTTGAGATTCTTCGCCGGAAAACAATAATCTGCCCAGATAGCCTCTGATGAAGCTTTCTGCCTGTTCCACGGAAAACTGACGCATCCAATCAACAAGATTGAGCGGAACGTTTTGAAAGAACTCGGTATTGTCCTTGGGGAAGTAAGCTTGGGAAGTTGTTACCCCCCATTTGAATTCACCACTGTCTGCCGTCAGCTCGTTCATCAGAATTTTAAACAGGGTCGTTTGCGCTTGTTCATTCGTCCCAACAAAAGCAACCTTATCGCCTTTATCCAGCTTAAAGCTGATCTGATTCAAAAGCATTTGGCCGTTCATCGTTCCCGTCAGGTTAGCCACATTTAACAGTTCGTTGCCGGCTTCTCTTTCAGGTTTGAAACCTACGTAAGGATATTTTCTGGAGGAAGGTTTGATATCTTCAATCGTCAGTTTCTCCAGCTGCTTTTTTCGGGAGGTGGCTTGTTTTGATTTGGAGGCGTTGGCGCTGAAGCGATCAATAAAATCCTGTAAATCTTTGCGCTTCTCTTCCGCTTTTTTGTTTTGATCACGCTGCATTTGCAGTGCTAACTGACTGGAATGATACCAAAAATCATAATTACCATTGTAAATTTGTATTTTGCCATAATCAACATCGGCGATGTGCGTGCATACTTTATTAAGAAAATGTCGGTCATGTGAAACCACAATGACGGTGCTTTCAAAATTGGAGAGGAAATTTTCTAACCAGGCGATCGCTTTCAGATCCAGATGGTTGGTTGGTTCATCCAACAGCAAGATGTCTGGTTGACCAAATAAAGCCTGAGCCAACAAGATTTTTATTTTTTCATCACCATTCAATTCTTTCATCAGCTTGTGATGCAGCGATTCTTCTAAACCCAGTCCAGTCAGGAGTGATGCCGCTTCCGGTTCTGCCTCCCAGCCATGCAGTTCATCGAATTCAAATTCCAATTCGGCAGCTTTGATTCCGTCTCCATCAGTGAATTCTGCTTTTCCGTAGATCAGATCTTTTTCTTGCATGATTTGAAAAAGCCTTGCGTGTCCCATGATAACCGTTTGCATGACTTCATACTCATCAAATTTAAAATGATCCTGTTTTAGAACCGCTAAGCGCTCACCGGGGGTGATGAGGACTTCACCTTGGTTTGGTTCAATTTCTCCCGTCAATATCTTGAGAAATGTAGATTTCCCGGTTCCATTGGCACCAATTAAGCCGTAACAGTTGCCATGTGTAAATTTGATATTCACATCATCAAACAATTTGCGGCCGCCGTATCTTAAACTCACATTGCTTGTACTTATCACTGATCCATCCACCTTATAATTTATAGTTTCAAATTTAACTGAACTTTTATATTATATCACACTCTAACCAATTAATCTACCTGTGCCAACACCCCCGTCCCCCTGGTACACGCGCTAACCAATTAATCTACCTGTGCCAACACCCCCGTCCCCCTGGTACACGGGTACTGGCATACCTTGCCAAGATTGAAAAGGAATCGAATCACCCCTTAACGAAAGCTGTGGTAGAATCAATCGGAGCCGCAGATTTCTATCCTGTGCAAGAAACCAATGCGGTGAAAGGCAGCGGTATTATAGCGAAGGTAGCCGGTCATCGGGTCGCGGTCGGCAATCTCGCACTGATGCGGCGGGAAAATGTACAGTTCAATGAAAAAGCGAGCACCGATCTGGTGCGTTTGGTACAAAGCGGCAGTTCACTCGTGCTGATGGCGCTGGATGGTGAATTAGCAGTTCTCATGGGTATTCGTGACCAGATTCGCCCGGGTGTGAAAGCGGATCTTGAAAAGCTGAAAGAATTAGGTGTGAAGAACCTGATTGTGCTTTCGGGAGATCATCAGGGAACCGTTGATTTGGTTGCCCGTGAACTTGGCTTGACAGAAGCCCATGGTCACATGCTGCCGGAAGATAAGGCGGCCTATATTAAAATGCTGCAGTCCAAAGGGCAAATTGTGGCTTTTGTGGGCGATGGAGTCAACAACAGTCCTTCTCTGGCTTTGGCGCAAATTGGTATTGCCATGGGCAGTGGGACAGATATTGCGATTGAAACCTCCGATGTTGTCCTGATGAACTCAGATTTCAGCCGGTTGCCTCATGCTCTCGGCTTAACCAAAGCGATAGCGCGTAACATGCGGCAAAATATTATCATCGCAGTGGGCGTTGTCTTCTTCTTGCTGGCCAACGTTTTCTTCAGCGAATGGATGAACATGTCCATAGGGATGCTGGTCCACGAAGCGAGTATCTTAGCCGTTATTTTCAATGGCATGAGGCTGCTACGCTACGCAATAAATTAACAATTCTAAACCGAACTAACCATTAGCAAGAAAGGAAAATTGAAAAAGCAAAAAGCAACGGTTCAATTAGCAAGCTTAACCTGTCCGTCGTGTGCATTGAAATTGAAAGTGCTGTAAAATTACTGAATGGCGTGGAAAAAGAAAGTGTCAGCGTATCGTTTAACTCAAGTAAGGTTAAACTGAATTTTGATCAGGAAAAGCTGGCAATCGGAGAAATCGAGCGGGCGATCACCGCGCTTGGCTATGAAGTTAAAAAATTTCAAGTGAAAGTGAAATAAGCGGTCAAAGCCAAAACGGTATTTTGCGGAACGGTCTCAACCGTTCCTTTTTTTATAGCTTCGCATCCGGAAAACATCTTCATCCGCTCGGTACGGTACTGTGCTTATGATTAGTCAATCTCGGTTTGAAGAAAGTTAAAACATGGATTACCTATCAAATGAAGAGGCAAAAGCACAGCGAATTGCGTTTGATTATCTCTTAGTGCTTCATAAGTTGATATTTTTGTTCACTGCTGAATTTTTCCGCAGCATATCTAAAAGCGATTTTGGGCATTTGGGGTTTGTTTATGAGTAAATATTCATAGACAGCTTTCGGTTCAACCTGAGAGAATACCTTGAGCATCCAGCCATAACCTTTTAATACGAGATAGTGTGAATCATTCCTTAACAGATCGGAAATGAGGAAAGGGTTAAAACCATGATATTTCTGATGTTTAATCGGATAGATCAAGACCACAGCGGCGGCACGCCTGACACTAAACTTAGGATGCTCCGTCCATTTTAATACGGATTCGAATAAATTATTGTTTTGGCTCAGCAAAGAACCAAAAGCATGCGTACAGAAATCATCACAATCACTCCAATCGGAGACATAATGCATCAGCCAGGATTCAAAGACAGAGAAAGTATTAGTGTCATAGGAATTTCGGATTCTGTAGGCCCAATCATAGGCAATGATGCCGAACGCCCATTCACGCTCGTTTAGCAGCTGTTCACAGAGCGCTAAGACATGACCCAAACTCTTGTCCTCTAACACCTGATAGAGAGAGAAAGAGATCGCCCGTATGCTGCCTATTGTTAAGTGCGGACTGATCGATGCACTCTGAATTCTGTTTCCGGCTTCTCTTACGATATCAAACAAATTGATCACTGCTTTCTTTGCGTTAATAAGATGGATCATTGAGGTTCTTCTAATCTTAGCATAAGAGGAACAGATGTTCAAGATCGTATAAGGTTGATAGGAAGGCAAAGGAAATTCGCAGAGAAAACAGCTGCTTTCCTTGAATAAACTGTAAAATCTGGTATAATCATCAGTATAACCTGGGCGCAGGGCAGACGGAACCGGAAGCAAACCCCGGAAAAACAGGATCGCTTAATAAACCGGATCGCTTAATACAATGGAAATCAGCGTAGACGAACCGGATGTGCTTGGATATGACAGCAAGACAGGCGAATATCGTTTTTTCATTGTTCTGTGGAAAGTTCTGTCGGATACAGAAGTCTTTGCTGGGACCGGAGGGCTCCCGGATCTTTGCATATGACAGGAGTGCGGATTCCTATTGCTCCGGCAGAGGGTTCCGCAGTCCTTTGATCGTTTAACAATAGTATGAAAATGAGGAGTTGAATTTATGGAACGACATATCATCGAATTTTTGAACAGCCCTGCGCTATTTGCTAAAATCAGTGATCTCACACGCATTGTTGATCCGCTGCAAAAAACGGTGACCGAATATAAAGATCGCGTGGCTGTGATTGACGAAGCGCACTGTTTTGATTTCTGGGACAAAAACAAAATTTGTGACAACTGCATTTCTATGAGGGCTTTTAATGATAATATAACCTATACAAAAATCGAATACACAAGAGATAAGACATACTTGATTACCGCGGTTCCGTATCATTTAACCGACAGAAGAATTGTTATCGAGCTGCTCAAGGACATTACCCAAAGTGTCCTTTATGATGTTGGTACGGACACTGTTTTGGAGCAGATCGGAATTCACGCGCTGATCGATAATCTGAACAAACTTGCTTTTAGTGATTCATTAACCGGCCTTTATAATCGTCGATTTCTCATGGAAAAACTTCCGGTTGATTTACTGAATTCGATTTTATCAGCTGCGGAATTATCGATTATAATGGTTGATATCGATCATTTTAAAAAAATTAACGATACATACGGTCATCTTGGCGGAGACCATATACTGAAACATGTCGCTGCAACTTTATCCGGTTGTTTGACCGGAACCAGCGACTGGATCGCTCGATTTGGAGGGGAAGAATTTGTGATTTGTATGCCGGGGGTCAATCTTGAGGCGGCAAAAGCAACTGCGGAATCCATGCGCGAATTACTGGAACACTCCGGCATTCGCTATCAGGAAGCAGAATTTAGCGTCACTGCCAGTTTTGGAATTTCTAATTTAAAATCGGCAGGACAGGAGAGCGCCGAGGATTTGATCAGGCGTGCTGATGAAAAATTATACTTAGCCAAAAGCAAGGGGCGAAACAGGGTTGAGTTCTAAATCATAGTTTACTATGATTTTTTGCAACGATTCTGTTTGTAGATGAGCAAACCATAAACTAATAGTCGGCGAAAATATCTTCCCTGCAAATTTCATAGGCAGTTTATTTTACGATGCGGCCAGAAGCTGCAAAAGTAATTGGGTTAATTCCGGAATAGAAGCACTTCCGGATCAAACCGCAGAAGGAATTGGATTGCCGCCTCTCTAATGTAAGGTATATCAAGGGAAAAGAACAGAAATTGATCGGTTAACGCAGCGCTAGGCGGATCAAATGAGATATCATTGCCAAAATAGCAGCTGCCAAACGATCCTACAAAAGGGGTAAAAAGAATGTCTGAAAAGCCTGTAATCGCATTGCTTTATGACTTTGATAAAACACTCTGTACAAAAGATATGCAGGAGTACAGTTTTATTCCGGAGGTGAACATGGAACCAGCTGCTTTTTGGCTGGAATCCAATGGCTTAGCGAAAGAGCAGAAAATGGATCGCATTCTGGCTTCGATGTATTTGATGCTGCAAAAAGCAAAGAAAGCCGGCGAACCGGTTTCACGGGATAACTTTGTTACCTTCGGCAGCGCTTTACAATTTTTCCCGGGGGTGGAGAGTTGGTTTGACCGCATCAATCGTCTGGGGGAAACCATGCAGATGACTGTTGAGCATTACATTATCTCCTCCGGTTTACGTGAAATTATCGAAGGTTCCAGTATTTATCCGCATTTTCGGGAGGTGTTTGCCAGTGAATATTATTACGACGAAAAAGGTGATGCTTGCTGGCCAAAAAACATGGTCAATTATACCACCAAAACGCAATTTTTATATCGGGTCAACAAAGGTGTGCTCGATGTCTCCAATGATGACGATCTGAACAAATTTAAGGCGCAGGAAGAACGTGCAGTGCCTTTTCGTAATATGATTTATATTGGTGATGGCTTAACCGATGTGCCATGCATGCATTTGGTCAAAGAAAACGGCGGTTATTCCATTGCCGTTTATCAGAAGGGGCGAAGAGAAGCGGTGGAAGAACTGCTGACGCATGAACGAGTCGACTTTCTTGTCCCGGCGGATTACTCTGAACACTTTGAGCTGGATGAAATTGTTCAGGATATCATTCGCACCATGGCAATGGTGGAAGGTTTAAAACGGAAGAACCAGGAGCAGCTGATGCAGATTCGATCAAAACCGAAAAAGAGTTAATATGCGGATGTCAACGGATTGCATGAGTATAATAATCAATTCGGACAGATCAAGGAGATGCAATTCTGAACCGGGTGGCGCCTTTATTGAATCAGCATTTTGGGGAAGAAAAAGTGTTTCGTGCCGGCGGAGATGAATTTGTCATCAAAGCGGAGAATAAAACAGAAGAATCGCTGAAAAAGGCGACCGAGGCGTTTGAAGCAGAGCCAAAGCAATCCGATATTTCAGTGGCTTTGGAGTTGGAGTAGCGAAGTGAGGAATTAACATTGCAGAAATGCTGAAAGCGGCAGACACCAAAAGGTTGGACAGCAAGTATCATTATTATAGTGAAAAATGAGCAGTTTCTGTGACGAACAAAAAAGTGGAAAATCAGGCAGATGGCATGGCTTTTCACTTGTCACTTTTGGGGAGGATCTTATGAAATTACTGCATCTGGCTGATCTGCATCTGGGTAAGCGGGTCAACGAATTCGACCTGATCGAAGACCAACGCAATATCCTGCAGCAAATTCTGCAGATTATTGAGCGGGAACAACCGGAAGTCATCCTGATTGCCGGTGATCTCTACGACAAAAGCCAACCATCGATAGATGCGGTGGAATTGATGGATGAATTTCTTACCACTCTGATTATGCTTGACCGACAGGTCTTTCTGATCAGCGGTAATCACGATTCACCGGAACGCTTGGGATTCGGCAGCCGAATCCTACAGAAAAATCATCTGACCATCGCCGGCGTTTTCAATGGCCGGCTGGATCATTATGTACTGACAGATGAATACGGACCGCTCAACCTTTACTTATTGCCCTATCTCAAACCGGCATTGGTCCGGCCTTATTTTGAAAGCAAAATCGAAACTTATGACGATGCAGTCCGTGCCGTATTGACCGCGAGCCAAATCGACCCGCAGGAACGTAATCTGCTGTTGGCACATCAGTTTGTTACGGGTGGCATGCAAGCGCCGCAGCGCTCCGATTCGGAGAGCGTTGCGGTGGGCGGCTTGGATCAGATTGGAGCGGAGCTCTTTGCAGGGTTTGATTATGTCGCCTTAGGCCATCTGCATGGCCCGCAGCAAATCCTGCGGGAGAGTATTCGTTATGCCGGGTCACCGCTGAAGTATTCTTTTTCGGAAGCACGGCAGCGCAAATCGGTTACCTTGCTCGAATTGCGGCAAAAAGGCAGCCTGGTTATGCGCTCGGTTATGCTGCAGCCCCTGCATGATATGCGGGAGATCAGAGGACCGCTCAGCGAATTGCTGAAAATCGGCCAAAGCGAGGGACCCGCCGCGCAGGATTACCTGCATGTCACCCTGACAGATGAAGACGAACTTTATGATGCCGTTGGGCAGCTGCGCCGGGTCTACCCCAATTTAATGATGCTGGATTTTGATAATTGCCGCACGCGCGGCACGGCGGCTGCCGCAGCCAGCAATGCGGCAAATGTCAATTTAAAAAACCCGCTGAGTCTGTTTGCGGAATTTTACCAATTGCAGAATAATCAAACCTTAACGACAGAACAACTGCAGCTCATGGAAAAGATTTTTCGTCAGGCAGGAGGCGAATCCGTATGAGACCGCTCAAAGTCGTCATGTCTGCTTTTGGTCCATATGCTGCCAGAACGGAACTTGATTTGCAGGCTTTTGGCGGGCAGGGTCTTTTTTTAATCAGCGGTGATACCGGCGCCGGTAAAACCACGGTTTTTGATGCCATCGCTTTTGCTTTGTTCGGAGAAGCCAGCGGTTCTACCCGCAGTGTGGATTCTCTGCGCAGCGATTTTGCCGAAGCCGACTGCAAGACGTATGTGGAATTGCTCTTTGTCCATAAAGGAAAAGCATATACCATCAAGCGAAATCCCAGCTATTTACGTCCGAAAAAGCATAAAAATGGTTTTACGACAGAAAACGCAGAGGCAGTGCTGACCATGCCGGACGGCGGCATCATTACAGGCGCCAGGGAAGTCACCGCAAAAATCACAGATTTGCTGGGAGTCGACTACAAACAATTTAAACAGATCGCCATGATTGCCCAAGGCGAATTCCTGCAGTTATTACTGGCCGACAGCAGAACACGCGGTGAGATTTTCCGGCGGGTTTTCAACACGGAAGTATTTCAGACCGCTCAGGAACTCCTGAAGGAGAAAGAAAAAGCGGCCAGGCGTCATTGTGAGAGCAATCAGCAAAGTATTTTGCAGTATATGGCAGGGATTCTCCTGACCGAAGAGGCAGAAAACCAACCGCTGGCGGCGCTGCAGGCAAGACAGGATGTCTACAGCGCAGAGGATGTGCTAAGCTTGCTGCAGGAACAGAATGCCAGCGATACGCGGCTGCAAGAGCAATTGCTGCAGGAGAGCAGAAAAAATGAACAAGCCATGGCTTTATTGATTGCTCAAAGAACCGAGGCTGAATTCATCAATCAAGCTTTTATGGACCTGTACAATGCAGAAGCGCGTCAGAAGGAATTAGCGGCCGAGGAGACCGATATTTTGCTGCGCAAGCAAGAATTGCTGGTAGCTGAGCAAGCGCTTCGCCTGGTGCGGCCATTACAGCTTGATTTCCTGCGGGAAGAAAAACTCTCAGCTGATTTAAAGCAGAGCGTGGAAGAGCTGTCTGCCGTAGTGGCAAGTCAATGGACGCAAACGGAATATCTGCGGCAAATTTACCAGACAGAAAAGAGCAGAGAACCGCAGCGGGAGCAATTGATGGCTGTTTTGGATCAGCTGGAAAAAACACTGCCGCAATATGATGCGGTCAGTAAATTAAAACAAAAAATGCAGCAGCTGACTGCAAATAAGAAGCAAATTCAAGAAGATTTGCAGCGGCTGCAGCAAAACCAGCAGAGTGTGCTCGAGCAGAAAAGCGCTTTCCAGGTTGAATTGGATCAATTGGTATCGGCGGAAGTTGAGCTGGCGCGCTGCGAACAAGAGACACAGCTGCTGCAAAACAGAGAAACGGATTTACGGCAGCTGCAAATAAAATTGCTGAAATTCAAAGCCCTGCAAGCGGAATCTGAGCAGCTGCAGCAGCGGTATCTGGCGGCAGAAAAGCTCTTCCAGCAAGCGGAGGCCGATTATAATCAGAAAACGAGTGCATTTTTTCGGGAACAGGCAGGGATTCTGGCAGCTACTCTGGAAGACGGAAAGGCTTGCCCTGTTTGCGGTTCCTTGCAACACCCACAAAAGGCAGTGGCTTCCCAGGGAGCACCCGGCGAAACGGAATTGAATCAAGCAAAGCAAAAAAGTCAAAACAGCCGCGACAAAATGCAGACAGCCAGCGAAGCGGCGGCTGCGAAGCGGACGGAAATGCAGTCGCTGCAGGAATTTTTGCTTCAGGATGTACAACGCTGTACGGCGGAAGAAGCGGATTTTCTGTCGCAAGCACAGCTGATGGAACATACCGGTTTGGCGCTGACCGCTTGCCGGGAGCAAACAGCGAAGAATCAAGAGCTGAGGCTGCGTCTGCAAAAAGCGGTGGAACGCAAAGCGCTGTGCCGGAAGAATCTGATCCTATTGGAAAAGACCAATACGGAGAATACGGCACTTATGGCAGAAAAGGAACAGTTGCTGCAGGGGCTCGCTACCGAATTAGCTGCTATCTTTGGCGAACTGAGCGTTCTGCAGGCTGCTCTTGTTTTTGCTTCCCGTGAAGAGGCGGAAGCAAAAGCAGTCCTCTGGCGACAGGAAGTGACTCAACTCAAGACCGCTGTGCAAGCAGCAGAAGATAATTTCAATCAGGCGCAGGCAGAATGGCAGAGTCAGCAGGCGGTGCTGGCAGATCAAAGAGTCCGTGCCGCAGCGGCGCAAGTACAGAGCGCCGAAACCGCCGCAATCTACCGGAAGAAACGGGCGGAATGCGGTTTTACCGATGAACAAAGCTATCTGCAAGCCCTGCGGACAGAAGCAGAAATCAAAGCAATTCGGGAAAGTATTGAGCTCTATCAGAATGAGCAAAAGCATCTTCAGCAGGAATTGCTCCGGCTGTCTCAAGCTACCAAAGGTAAAGCGAAGCAGGATCTCAGCGTCCTGGAACGTGAAAAAGCGTCTTTGAGCGTACAGAAAAATGCGATCGACAGCAAAGCGAAAACGGTCACGACGCGTTCCGGAGTCAATCAGACCGCAGCGATGGCTTTAGCGAAAGCGCTGCAAGAGCAGCGCTTCTGTCAAGCGGAATATTTATTGATCTCGGATCTTTCCAAAACGGCAAATGGCAATCTGGTTGGCAAGCAGAAAATAGCATTTGAACAATATGTGCAGTTCGCTTATTTCAACCAGATTTTAGCGGAAGCAAATAAAAGACTGCGTCTGATGTCCGGCAATCGCTTCGAATTGTTCCGCAGCGAGGAAAACGGCAATTTACACACACTGACAGGTTTGGAAATTGATGTTTTGGATCACTATACCGGAAAATTGCGCTCGGTAAAATCCTTGTCCGGCGGCGAGTCTTTCAAAGCTTCCCTGGCATTGGCTTTGGGCTTATCCGATGTGATCCAGAGTTATGCCGGCGGCGTGGAAATTGATACGCTGTTCATTGATGAAGGTTTTGGTGCGTTGGATGCGGAATCGCTGGAACAGGCGATTCAAACGCTGAACAACCTGGCGATGGGTAACCGATTGGTCGGTATTATTTCTCATGTCAGCGAATTGAAAGAACGGATCGATCAACAAATCATCATCAAAAAAAGTCATACCGGCAGCAGCATCAGCATCAAATGCTGAGAACTGTTTCGGATTGGCAGCATCCCGCGATCCGGTGATAGGTATTATCCCATGCGGGAGAATCCGTCCATTTCAAGGCTTCGGGCATGATGTCCATCGTAATTGCACTCACCTGCCTGCCAAAATAGAGGTATTGTACAAAAGCCATGGCAAAATCAATCTCTTTGGTGTGATTATTTCTACGGAGATCTGCGCGGGGAAGCTTGGAAAGCGACGGAATTGCTGCGCAGGCTCCGCTCTGATCAAGCAGGTGTTCTGATTGACATCCGTCCGCAAGTCAGTGGGGAAGGTTTTGTTGCTTTGCTCAGCCGGGGGCCAGGTGCTTGTCAGGGCATCGCGAACCAGGCGGGGCGACGATGCCCTGGGAAATTCGTAATTGGGTGACCAGTCTTCAGGCGGATGTGATATTTGTTTCACCCGGTGATGATCTCCGTTTGCCGGAATCTGTGGGTACCGTCATTGAAGTTGAATTGAAAAGCAGATAATTGTAGATTTTTTGTTAACGCAGAAGGGATTCCTTCTCTCCATATAGAAGTTAACAAAATGCTGTGGTGGGTTTTTAGAGAACAAAGTAAAAAAAGGCAGGTCAGCTGAATCACCGCCTGGTTCTGAACCGGAAAACAATAATTTACCGGTTCCGCTGCAGTAAAACAACACAGCAATACTTTGGGGATAACAAGGAAATGCGGCTTGTCCGCAAGCGAAACGGGATATTTTCAGAGACTGAAGGCAGAGGAGTGTTAACCATGTTGGAAGCTCAATTTGATATGCATGAAATTACCAAAATAAAAGTAGTCGGTGTAGGCGGCGGCGGCAGCAATGCCGTGGATCGTATGATTTCTGCCGGTTTAAAAGGGGTTGAATTCATTGCCATCAATACCGATGGGCAGGTTTTATCGCATTCCCTGGCCGATCAAAAGCTGCAGATCGGCTTCAAGCTGACGCATGGTCAGGGGGCTGGCGGCAATCCGGAAATTGGTTTTCAGGCCGCCGAAGAAAGCCGCGACGAAATTCAGCGTATTCTCAAAGGCGCCGATATGGTCTTTATCACTGCCGGGATGGGTGGCGGTACCGGAACCGGCGCCGCTTCTGTTGTAGCGGAAGTATCGAAGGATATGGGTGCTTTAACGATCGGGGTGGTCACCAAGCCGTTTGCGTTTGAAGGACGTCGGCGCGCTACGCAAGCCGAAGCCGGCATCAGCCATTTAAGAGAAAAAGTGGATGCGCTGATTACAATTCCCAATGAACGGCTGATCAAAGTGATCGATAAAAAAACCTCTTTGCTGGATGCTTTTAAGATGGTAGATGAAGTGCTGCGCCAGGGAGTCCAGGGGATCTCTGAATTGATTATCGTGCCGGCCATTATCAACCTCGATTTTGCCGATGTTTCCACCATTATGCGCAACTCCGGTTCCGCCATCATGGGAATCGGCTATGGTCAGGGTGAAGGGCGCGCAACGGAAGCTGCTAAGATGGCAATTTCTTCACCGCTGCTGGAAATGTCAATTCAAGGCGCCCGCGGTGTTTTATTGGATATCGCCGGAGGACCTGATTTTACTTTATTTGAAACTGATGAAGCTGCCGCCATCATCGCCGAAGCGGCAGACCCGGAAGCGAATATTATCTGGGGTGCCCGCATTGAAGAAAAATTGAAAGATCAGGTCCGGATTACAGTGGTGGCTACCGGTTTTGATCAGTCGATGCCCAAGACACCTTATTTTGATAAGAACAGCCGCATAGAAGTGCAGACCCAAAAGGGGTTTGCCGCTAAAAATGTTGCTCCGATAACGGAGGAAGCACTGGCTGGATTAAGTGTGCCGCCCTTCCTGCAGAAGAAATAGCTTTTACAAAATCAGAAAAATTCCTCGGGCTGTCAGGCTGCGGGGAATTTTTAGTTTGGCGATGGAACTTATTTTCACTCAAAAAAGGAATTGAAGCGGAGGATGTCGTATTTAAAAAGAGCAGATATGCTTCTTTGGAGAGGGGGAACAGAGATGAATTGTCCGTTTTGTAATACGGCTGATAGTAAAGTGATCGATTCCCGCCCGATTGAAGAAGGAACCGCTATCCGGCGCCGCAGGGAGTGTATTCGTTGCCTCAGACGGTTTACCACGTATGAGAAAGTAGAGGAAATGGCCATGGTGGTAGTGAAGCGGGATGGCGGCCGTGAAGTCTTTGATCGTAATAAAATCTTAAACGGCTTACTGAAAGCATGCGAGAAGCGCTGTATCCCCATGGATACGCTCAACGAAATGGTCAATGATATTGAACTGGAGCTGCGCAATTCACTCAAGCAGGAGATTCCCAGCCGTGTGATCGGCGAAGCAGTGATGTGCCGCCTGAAAGAAGTGGATTCGGTCGCTTATGTGCGGTTCGCATCGGTCTATCGCCACTTTGAGGATATCGATCATTTTATTCTGGAACTGGAAAAATTAAACGGTGAAAAGAAAACGGAAGCATAGCGGTGATTGAGTGATGAAGAAGACACGCAAAACCCGTTCATCCAGGAGACGGTTAGCCAAAAAACGCCGCCGTTTCGTTCTGAAAGTTTTTATCTGCTTGTTGACAGCCGTCGGACTTTTTTTTCTCATCCGGGGCGGCATCACACTTTATCGCAGTTTTAATCTGAAAATGATGCGCAGCGAGCAATTCAGCGAAACAAAACTGATTGTCTCACATCCAAGCGAAGGCGTTATTTTGCGTGATGAAACAGTTGTGGTATCGCCTTACAGCGGTAAATGGCAGGCTCTGTGCGCAGAGGGCAGCAGTCTTACCGTTGCGGGGCAAGCTGCAGAGATTTACGATTATGCTGCCATTCGTAAGTATGAAGATGCCTTGCAGAAAATAGCGGAAAATCGGCTCCATGATTTAAACAGCTTCCAGTCCAAAACAGAGTATTATACAAAAACAATACAGGAAGTTGATACTGACATTGCCAATTTGACAAAGCAGAAATCGTCCGATAAGGTCAGGAATGATCCGGATGCACTCAGTCGGATCGACAAGCAGATTGAAACCTTAGAGGCAAATAAACTGACCTTACAGGCAGAGAAAGAAGCCCTTTCGGATAACCGGGCAACCTGGGATGCCGAAGAAGCACTGATCCAAACCGCTTTGAAAAAAGATGCAAAGATTGTTACAACACCTTATGAAGGGATCGTCAGTTTTATCTGTGACGGATACGAGGGATTGCTTTCCACAACCAGCGTCGGCTCGATCACCTTGCAGGATCTGAAATCGTTCCGGAATGCATCCGTTGTGCTGCATCAAAGAGAAGAAGAAATTACAGCGGGTCATCCGTTGTTTAAAGTGATCAAAACGCCATGGTATTGGTGCACAGCTTACGAAAATAATTATGGGCTGCAATTGCAGGCGGGTGATACGGCCACGCTGCTTTCATCGCTGGGCAATCAGATTAAGACCACTGTAGAGAGCATTGAGCTGCTGGAAACAGCTGCAATCGTCACGTATCGCTTCGATCAATTGCTGCCGGAGGCACTCTCCGATCGCTTTCAGAGTATGGCACTGATTGAAACCACTGCAACAGGTTACGATTTGCCATTGGCTGCCATTGTCAGCAAAGGCAAAATCAAAGGCGTTTATTGCGTGGAGAGCGGTGTTGTTACCTTTCAAGCGGTGGAAGTATTGCAGGAACGAGATGCGAGAGCTTATGTAAGCGGTTTGAGCGGGACAAAAGAAATTATTCTCAACCCGCGTTTCGCGATAGAAGGGATTCTGGTAAGCGGTGAATAACTTGAGTAGTATACAAGAAAACGTAATTCAAATTCAAGCGGAAATTGAGGCAGCCTGTCGCAGGGCGAATCGTGCAGCCAATGCAGTTACACTGATCGCGGTCAGTAAGACAGTCGGTCCGGAGGCAGTGCAGCAGGCAATCGAGGCCGGTCTGAATCACTTCGGTGAAAATAAAGCACAGGAATTCGTCGTTAAGGCGGCAGCTTTTCCTGATGCGCATTGGCATTTTATCGGTCATTTACAAACCAATAAGGTCAGGGGGATCGTGCATCAGGCAGAATTGATTCATTCTCTCGATCGCCTGGATTTGGCAGCGGAAATTCAGAAACGCGCCGGCGGGGCTCCGGTGCATTGCCTGCTGGAAGTGAATGTCGCGGCAGAAAGCAGTAAATTCGGTCTAAAATTAGATGAAGTTACAACATTCTGCCACAGTTTAAGCCGATTTCCCGCTATAATGGTGGATGGATTGATGACCATTGCTCCCGCTGCCGGTACGCCGGAGGAGATACGCTCGGTGTTCCGCTGCCTGCGGCAGAAAAGGGAGGAACTGCAGGCGTTGCGGTTGGCGCAAATTCCGTGTTTTTGGTTATCGATGGGGATGACCAACGATTATCCAATTGCGATAGAAGAAGGAGCGGATTTTGTCCGCATTGGCACCGGTATTTTTGGTAAACGTTCTTCGCAATAGACAAAGGAAAGGAATGATTTGAATGGCTGGCATCTTAAGTAAATTCTGGAATATGATCGGCTTGGGTGATGAAGAGGAATTGGAGGACGATTTCGAAGAGGAAAGCGAAGTCGTGGCCCCGATAGCTCAGCCGTTGGAGAAAAGATCGGAAGGCGTCAGGATTTTAAGTAAGACGGGCAATCCTGCACCGACACCGCCAGTCGGCAATGGCAATTCCGGCAACAATCTTTCAATCGGCAATAATGTTCTTACCAATAACGTGGTGTCCATGCCACCGAAAGGAAATACGATGATGAACGGAAATGAAAACTCCCGCCTGGTCGTCTATGCTCCCAATCGTTTTGAGGAAGTACAGGTTTTAGTCGATCATATGAAAGCGGATCGACCGGTGATTGTATCATTGGAAGGTCTGGATGGCGATCTGGCTCGTTCGATGTTGGATTTCATTTGCGGTGCAACCTACGCTTTAGAAGGAAGTATGCAAAAAGTCAGCGGCAATATTTTCCTGGTAGCTCCCAGAGATGTGGATGTTTCTTCGAATTTAAAGGAAGCATTGCTGGCACGTGATTCCTTGGTTCGCAAACATGATGAAAAGGGAGAAATGTCATGATCGGTCGTCTGCTCTCAACCCTGATCGAAGTGGTGAAATGGGTCATTCTGGTGCGCTTGTTTGCCGACTTATTTGTCCGTCCCCCCAAAAAAGACTGGCTGCTGACGCTGGAAAGATGGACAGAACCGTTGCTGGCACCGTTCCGCCGTTTCCTGAAACCAATTGAATTTGGCAGCGGCTACATTGATCTTTCGCCTGTGATTTTATTTTTTGTGCTCAGCTTGCTGCAAAGCCTTGTTTCCTGGCTATTTTAATTTGCTTTCAGGTTCATCGACAAAAAAAGGAGGAGTCCCCATGCTGAGTCCGATGGATATTCATAATAAAGAGTTTAAAAAAGCACTGCGTGGTTATGATGAAGCCGAAGTGGATGCTTTTTTGGATGAAGTGATTCAGAATTTTGAAAGTCTCTATCGTGAAAACACAGCTCTGAAAGAGAAGCTTTCCGAATGCAGCGAACGAGTGGACAGCTTCCGGGGCATGGAAGAAACCTTACAAAAATCGATTGTGGTGGCGCAGGAAGCGGGAGACTCTTTAAAAATGAATGCCAGGCGTGAAGGAGAGCTGATCGTTCGCGAAGCCGAGATCAAAGCCGGCAAGATCATTGACGAAGCAATGAACCGGGCGCAGAAATTAATAGCGGAGCATGACGCCGTGCGTAAGGACGCGGTTGTTTGCCGGGCACGTTTAAAAACGGTACTGCAGGCACAGCTGGAATTACTGGAAAGCGCCGAATGGCAATTCCCTATGAATGATGAAATCAAACAAATCAAATCATAAACAACGTGTGACACAGCATAGCACAGTGCTGTGTCACTGCAAAAACGAAGCCGGAGAATGGTCATGACCATTCCGCAGATTCATCTCTGAATTTTTCTCTGAAAGGTGTCGAACAATTTTGGCTGAAAAAGTAATCGGTATTATCGGTGGTATGGGACCGGAAGCCACCGCAGATCTCTATTTAAAAATCATACACAATACGCCGGCTGATACTGACCAGCAGCATCTGCATGTTTTGATTGACAGCAATACGAAAATTCCCGATCGGACAGCCGCAATCATGCACGGCGGGGAAGACCCGGCTCCCTTTATTGCTGAAACCGGCCGCAACCTCTTTCGTGCCGGCGCCGATTATTTGGCGATTTCCTGCAATACAGCGCATTACTATTATGATGCTGTACAGGCCGCTGTTCCGATTCCGGTCCTGCATATGCCAAAAATCTGCCTTGAGTATATCCAAGAGAATTATCCCAATCTAACCTGCTGCGGACTCTTAGCCACCAGTGCCACGATTGAAACCGGTTTGTACCAGAGTTTAGCCGAGAAGGCCGGCTTGGAAATGCTGCCTTCTCTGCCGGAGATTCAAGCAAATCTTGTGATGGAAGGCATCCGGAAGATCAAAGCCGGCCGCAAAGAAGAAGGCGGCGGATTGCTGAAAGCGGCTGCCAATGCTTTGATCGAACGCGGTGCGGAAGTTATCATTGCCGGTTGTACAGAGATCCCGTTGGTTTTACAAAACGGGTCCCTTCGTGTTCCTGTGGTGGATCCAACTCTGATTATGGCGCTGAAAATTATTGAAATGAGATAATTTTTTCCAATCAAAGGTTTCTCACGATTTCCCCGGTATTCTCCGGGGATTCTCTTTTTATTCATATTGGTTTTTTGGAGGAGTCAAATGGATTTGCTGATCGCCTTGCTTATTTTGCTCAGTGACTTTTTCAGCAAACAATGGGTTTTGGCCAATCTGGTTTACGCAGCGGCAACCCGCTTTCTGCCGGGTTTACTGCAGTTTCGCTATGTCTGGAATACCGGGGCAGCTTTCAGTATTCTGACCGGTCAGCGCTGGTTTCTTGTCGTCATAGCGTCGCTGGCAGCCGCGGCGTTGTTGCTGTTCCGCAGAAAAATTACCGGTGACAAGCCCCTGATGCGCGTGATCTGGGGTTTGGTTTTTGGGGGAACTGTCGGTAATTTGATCGATCGAATCCGTTTTGGCTATGTGATCGATTTTTTAGAATTCGATTTCATTACTTTTCCTGTGTTCAATATTGCTGATTCTGCTCTGGTGATCGGTATGGGGCTCTATCTCAGCCTGACTGTCTATGAGATATATAAGGAAGGGAATACAAATGGAGCTGTATGATCAAACAACGGACGGCAGAGAAATTCTACGTTTTATTGTTCCCGCAGAAGCGTGCGGCGAACGCCTGGATAAATGGCTGACCGCCATGACGGATATGACACGATCGCATATTCAATTGTTGTTGAAAGAGGAATTGGTGACGGTAAATGATTTGGTAAAACCCGCTCGCACTGTCCTCAAAGGCGGTGAAGAGGTTTTGCTGATTCTTCCCGAGCCGGAACCATTGGAATTGCTGGCGGAAGATATTCCGCTTGCGATTGTTTACGAGGACGATGCCTTATTGGTGATCAATAAGCAGAGAAATCTGGTGGTGCATCCCGCCGTGGGGAATTGGACTGGCACTTTGGTAAATGGTCTAATGGCTCATTCTAAAGTCTGGCCTGGCATCAATGGCACCATGCGGCCGGGCATCGTACACCGATTGGACAAAGATACCAGCGGATTGCTGGTGGTAGCCAAGACCGAATTGGCTCAAAATTCACTCAGCCAACAGATCAAAGACAGAACCGCCAAACGCATGTACTTAGCATTGACCTGGGCTAATTTTAAAGAGGAAAGCGGCATAATCAACGCTCCCATCGGGCGTCACCCGATCAATCGTTTGAAAATGGCGGTAGTGGCCAACGGCAGACAAGCGCAGACAGCCTATAGCGTGCTGCAGCATTTTCCGCAAATGGATTTGCTGAAAGTGCAGCTGCTGACCGGCAGAACGCATCAGATCAGAGTGCACATGGCTTACGCACACCATCCCGTCGTGGCAGACCCGCTCTATTCTGCCAGGGAGCAACATTGGGGTTTAGAGGCGCAGGCGTTGCATGCCTATCGGCTTGGCTTCTTTCATCCATGCTCAAACGAATGGCTGGAATTCACCGCCCCGCCGCCGCAGGATTTCCGAGACGTTTTAACAAAGCTGGGCAGACCTTGGACAGAAGGAGGGGAAGCAGATGGCAAACTCGACTTTATTATTGGACGAGATACAAATCCGGCGAATCATTAATCGCCTGGCGCATGAAATCATCGAAAAAAACGGCGGTTGTGCCAATTTGGTTTTTGTCGGTATTAAGCGGCGCGGTCTTCCTCTGGCCCAACGTTTAGCCGAGGTGATGGAGCGTGTGGAGGGGATTCGGATAGCCTGTTACGAAATCGATATTACACCGTATCGCGATGATCATAAGAAGCAACCTTTGCAGGGTTCTGAGCTGACCGCGGCCGAGATCACCGGCAAAACCGTGGTTTTGGTGGACGATGTACTGCATACCGGCAGAACGGTACGGGCCGCTTTGGATGGCGTGATGAAGTGGGGCAGACCGGAGCGCATCCAACTGGCCGTACTGATCGATCGTGGTCATCGGGAATTGCCCATCAGGCCGGACTTTGTCGGTAAAAATATCCCCACCTCTAAGCTGGAAAATATAGAAGTGGAGATCACGGAGATCGACGGCAAAGACCAGGTGATCTTGCGTAAACCAGGCGATGGATCGACGTAAAGGGGATCCATTCAACACGGGCAAGACCGTTCCTTGCCATAGGTTTTTCCACCTGTCCAATTCACGCGTTGACAGAATACGCCGCATGCCGTTACTTTATTTTGGAAAGGAGGTAGTCTTTTGGCCTTGGAAGGTTTGTCGATCCGTGCCTTAACGGAAGAACTCAATGCAAAATTGACTGATGCCCGGGTTGATCGCATCTATCAGCACAATGCAACCGAAATGACCTTGGAATTGCGCGCACTTAAGGTTTCATATAAACTGCTCTTATCCATTCATCCCCAGTTTGCCCGCGTGCAATTCAGCGATCTGAAACGAAAAAATCCCCAGACACCGCCCGCATTTTGCCAATTGATCCGTAAAAAATTGGAAGGCGCTCATATCATCGAAATCAAACAGCCAAAGTATGAACGGTTGATCCGCTTTACCTTTGCCGCTTTGGACGAGTTGGGCAATCCGATCAAACTTTATCTGATGGTGGAGCTGATGGGTAAAAACAGCAACCTCATCCTGCTCAATCAGGACCTGAAAATCCTCGACGCCATCAAGCATGTTTCCTCCGATCAGAATCGCTACCGTGAAATCCTGCCCGGCCGCATTTATCGCACGCCTCCCGAACAAATAAAACAACCGCCGGAAGCCTGGCTGCCTCCTACCACGGATGAGGAACTGTCACTTTCGGTTTTGGATTGGCTGCGTCGCCATTTGGACGGAGTCGGTCCGGCTACACTGAAACAGCTGCTGCAGGCAGCGGCGATCGATCCCGATCGGCTGAGCGCTTTTCTGCAGCCGCAGGATTGGCAGCATCTGCAAGCCTTAAGCCAAAAAGCCATGGCGGAACGACGGCCCGGCATGCTTTATCTATCCGGTTCGGCGCTTGCCCCCAATCTCAGCGCGATTGCTTTTCCGCCAAACAAGGCGGAAGGCCGTTGGCTGAGCGCTTCACAGGCGATTGGCCTTTTTTATGATCATGCCGATCAGGAATTAAAACTCAATCAGCTGCGTAACCGGGTCACTTCGGTTGTGCAGGCGGCTATCAACAAAGCGCAGCGCAAACTGTGTGGTTTAGAGGAAGATTTGCAGGCCGGCAAAGCAGCGGCTCAATATCGTCTCTGGGGGGAATTGCTCAAAAATACGCCGGACCCGGGTACTAAAAGCGCCGAGATTCAGGTCATCAATTACTACGATGAAAACTTGGCGGAATTAACGATTCCGCTCGATTATAAACTCTCACTGGCGCAGAATGCGCAAAATTATTTTAAACACTACAGCAAAGCCCGTAAGGGTGAAAAAGTGATTCTCGAACAAATCGGCTTAATCACTTCGGAAATAGAGTATCTGACGTCGGTGCTTTTGGCAGCCAAACAAACCGGGGAAACGGGTGTACTGACAGAAATCATCGAAGAATTGCTGGAGCAAGGTTTCCTGGCACGCGAGCGTCAACCGGGCAATCAGAAGAAGAAACCAAAGCAGCCGACCGTAGCTCCTTTGCACCTGCTGATTCAGGGGATTCCGGTTTCTGTGGGACGTAATAACCTGCAGAATGATTATTTAACGATGGAGCTGGCCGAAGCCAACGACTGCTGGCTGCACAGCAAAGGCATTCCCGGTTCGCATGTGGTGATTCATCAGGCGAAACCGGATGCAGCCGTGATTGAAAAGGCCGCGGCGCTGGCTGCCTGGTTCAGTCAGGCGCGCAGCAGCAGTTATGTGGATGTGGATTATACATTGCGGCGCTATGTCAAAAAGTTTAAAGGCGCCAGACCCGGCTCGGTTCATTATACGCAGCAAAAAACAATTTCCGTCGCTCCGCGTTCACCCGAACAGCTTGCGACGGAATCTGACACTGAAATTAGGTAAACCTCCACATCTGGGAGAAATACGGAAAGGAGACTGATCTCTCCTTGTCGAATATTTACCTATTACAGGTATGGAGGCATAAGATGCTGGTAAGTATGACTGGTTTTGGCCGCAGCGAATCCAAAGAGGGAGTGCGAAAACTAAGCGTAGAACTTAAGTCTGTCAACAATCGTTTCTTAGATATTTCACTGCGCTGCCCGCGGGATTTGAATAGTTTGGAAGAAAAAATCCGTCAGACGATCTCAGGTTTTGCCAGGCGCGGACGCATTGATTGTTCTGTCTCCTATCAATACAGCGGGGAGGACGCTTATGAAATTCAGGTCAACCTGCCTTTGGCCTTAGCCTATCAAAAAGGAGCCGCTGTTTTAGCGGAAGCCTCTGCCTTACAGGAAACGGTCACGCTGTCACAACTGCTGACTCTGCCGGATGTGGTCCGGGTTGAGCGCCGCAATGAAGATGTGGCAGTCATCTGGCAGGAATTAGAGCTTTTACTGCGCCAGGCACTCAGCGAGTTTGCTGCGATGCGCGCTCAGGAAGGGCTGCGTTTGGAGGAGGATTTCCGTTTGCGTCTGATGATGATCCAAACGATGTCGCAAAGCATTCTGGAAAGAGCTCCCTTGGTTGTAGCAGAATACAGTCAAAAGCTGCAAGCCAAAATGCTGGAACTGCTGAACGGGGTGCAGGTGGAAGAAACCCGATTGCTGACCGAAGTGGCGATGATGGCGAACCGCAGTGATATCACCGAAGAACTGGTCCGTTTGGCCAGCCACGTACAGCAGTTTTATCAACTATTGGATGACAAGACAGAACCGGTCGGCAAAAAGCTGGATTTTTTGCTGCAGGAAATGAATCGTGAAGTCAATACCATCGGCTCCAAAGCGAGTGATTTTGAAATTGGAAAAAACGTAGTCAACCTGAAAGCAGAGCTGGAGAAGATGCGGGAACAAATTCAAAACATAGAGTAAAATGCCGGCGGAGGGTTTTTATGAGTGAGAACAGAATGGTGAACATTGGCTTTGGTAATTTCGTATCGACCGGAAAAATCATTGCAATTGTCAGTCCGGAATCGAACCCGATTAAGCGCATCGTGCACGAAGCCCGAGAAAAAGGCATGGTGATTGACGCGACTTACGGCAGGCGAACCCGCGCCGTTGTCATCACCGACAGTGATCATATTATTCTTTCGGCAGTCCAGCCGGAAACAATTGCCAATCGTCTGGATGCCAAAGAAGAGCGGGAAGAAGATGACGAAGAGAGGATACCTGCAAAATGAAGCGTGGTGTTTTATTAGTCCTTTCGGCTCCATCCGGTGCCGGCAAAGACACTGTTTGCGATGCTTTGCTCAAGGAACTGCCTGATTTAGTTTATTCCGTTTCTGCCACAACACGCCCCAAACGTCACTATGAAGTAGAAGGCAAGAGCTATTTCTTTATGAAGCGTGCAGAATTCGAGAAAAAGCTGGCGGAAGGCGGTTTTCTGGAACATGCAGATTATTTAGGGCATCTCTACGGTACACCGCGGGCTTTTGTGGAAGAACAGCTTGCAAACGGCAAGTCTGTCATTCTCAAGATTGAAACAAAAGGAGCCGCCAAAGTGATGGAAACGGTGCACGACGGCGTCTTCATTTTCCTGGTTCCGCCAACTTTCGCGGATTTAGCCGAACGTTTAAACCATCGCGCCTCTGAATCCAGCGAAGAAATTCAAAAAAGGCTGCAAAAAGCCAAAGATGAACTGGCGACCGGTCAGAAATACGAATATGTTGTGGTCAACGATACCGTGGCGCATGCGGTTGAGCAGATCAAAGCCATCCTATTATCGGAACAACTCAGATGGCGTAATATGTGCGACCTGGAGATATTTTCGCATGCCAACCCCATCCCCCCATGTAATGACTAGATAGGAGTAATGAAAATGAGCCGGATCCCCTCTGATGAAATTTATAAACACGCCGACTGCAAATATACCGCTTGCATCATCACAGCCAAACGGGCCAGAGAATTGCAGAAATCACAACCGAAAGATTCTTCCAACAAGCCGCTGCTGCAAGCTTATGATGAATTGATGGGCGGGGAATTGACTTATCGCCGCATGAATCCCGAAGAATTAGCTGCGGCGGAAGCCGGCAAGGGCAGAGACGAAGCGTTACTCTAAAAGCGGTCTGGCGATTGCGCAAGCGGTGCCGCCGGAGAAAAAGCAGGGCAGTCTACGAATCAGCCGAATTTTCCGCAAAAAAGCAGGGGAGTGATCCTCTGCTTTTTTATGATGAATGCACAGTTAATTTACAGTGATCTTTTCCACATAGCTGCTGCCGTTGGCATCCCGCAATACCTTTAAGGCAAAGGGAAAACTGTCGAACTCGGTAGCCAGATAAAAATCCTGCGGCGGCGAAAAGGCAATATTTTCCGGTTCAAAGAAACGAGCACCGCTGCCTTTGCGCAGGATTTCGATGGCAGCCTGCCGGTCATAAGAACGATTTTCCAATAAACTTTGCATATATTCGGCGCAGAAGGTGTCTTCCTCAGCGGGATACAGGTTTTCTTGCCCCATACAGACCAGGCTGACCTGCGCCGGATTCCGCCGACGGATATAGTCTGCATTTGCTTTGGCATTGGTCAAAGCGCCGACCAAGATTTCCTCTGCCCAAACGGCGGCGCCAATGCCTTGCGTGCCGGCACTGGTAGAATGGATTAGGGTTTTGCCCTGCAGATCCTGCAGACTGATTTCATAAGGTGAATTGCCGAAATCGAAACCCGGCATTTTTCTGGAATGACGTTCGCCGGCCAGCAGCCAGTCGGCATGCGCCGCCTTTAGTGCCAAAGCATCTTCGATGGCTGCCACCGGGTAGATGCGTTGGATTCCCTGGCGAAATGCCTGACATTCTACAGTATAGGCCCGGAATACATCAATGATCACGACAATGCCTTTTGCCTGCGCCGCACCCGCAGTCAATTGTAAAATCTCGATGTTCATGCTGCTGCCTCCTGTAAACCCGATAAAACGCTTTTGCCGGGTTGATTGTTTTGCCATACTATTTTCTGGAAAGAAGAGAAAAATCCTGCCTGGTTTTAAGGTAAAAAAACATTCTTCTGCTTCCCTTGCTGAAAACAAGAAAAATAGGCGACTCTTGAGCAGCGGCGGCAGGAAAATTGCGCGGAGATTGAGAATTATAGATGTATTTGGAGTGTGAAGAACAATGATCCAAAGAATCAGAGCAATCATAGAGACAAATCAACTGTTCGATAAGGGAGAGAGGCTGCTGATTGGCGTTTCGGGCGGTCCTGACTCCCTTTTTCTGCTTCTCGTGTTGCATGCTCTAGCAACGGATTTTCAGTGGCAGCTTGCCGTTGCTCATCTCAATCATGGTCTGCGCGGGCAGGAAGCCTGTGAGGAAGCGGCATTTGTGCGGCAATGGGCAAAGAAATTGGAGCTGCCGTTTTTTTATCAGCGTAGAGATATTCGGCCATTGGCTCAGGTCAGAAAATTAGGAGAAGAGGAAGCCGGCCGATCTGCCCGTTATGCCTTTTTTCAGAAAGCGGCAGCCGAGTTTCAGGCTACGGCGCTTGTGCTGGGCCATCAAGCAGATGATCAGGTGGAGAATTTTTTCCTGAGGCTGCTGCGCGGCAGCGGTTCCGTGGGCCTATCGGCAATGCCGTTCACGCGGCCGTTGACGGATCAGCTTCGTCTGGTGCGTCCCTTAGTCTCGATCAGCCACGCCGAAATCATCGCCTGGCTGGAAGAACATCAGATCATCTATTGTCTGGATCCTTCCAACAACAGTAATATTTACCAGCGAAACCAAATCCGCCATCGCTTATTTGGGCAGCTGCGCGAAATCGCACCTGCTTTTGAACAGCACATCCTGCATACACAGGAATTGTTGGCGGCAGATGAAGCCTACCTGCAGGCGGCAATGGAGAAGGCTGCGGCAGAGTTGCCGCGCGATCCTTTTGGTTTCTGCTCGATGGCGGCGGCTGATTATTTGCAACTGCCTCTGGCCCTGCGTTCGCGCTGGCTGCGGCAGCAATTCTTCCTGCTTAAGCAAGGAGAAGAAAATCTGCAATATCGGCATCATCAGGAAATCGAACGGCAAATCAGAGCACAAACCAGTTCCTGGCAATATTCTCTGCCGGGAAAAGTAATTTTCCGGCTCAGCTGCGGCAGATTATTTCTCCTGCCAGGCGAGACGGCACCGGTGCAGCTCGATTTGACCTACAGGCTGCCGCCGGCAAACCAGTGGCCCTGCAGCAAGAGTCTGACCGGTTGTGGCACACTGATTTTTGACCCGCTGCCGGCATCCATGCGCAGACAAGCCGGTGTGCTGGGCGAGCAGGCCTTGCGGCTGCCCTTTCATTTACGCACTTGGCGAAAGGGAGATCGGATTGCTCTGTCGAATGGTGGTCATAAAAGTGTGGCTGACTTCTGGCAGGAAAATGCTATCCCGCTGCCCTGGCGTTTTCGGTATCCGCTGTTTTTGCTGGGTGAGACGATTGTATTTATTCCCGGACTTTATACAGCGCTTGCTCTGCAGCCACAGGATGCGGAAAAACCGGTTTATCGTATTCTTCTGCAATAGACATAAAATTGTCAAGTATCGGCACTTATCAGAGCGTAGAAATTATGTTACAATAATACATTACAGCTGTAATATCGCCTCAGGAGTGAGAGGAGAGGAAAAACACCTATGAATTTAGAAGATAACATCGAGCGTATTTATCTCAGTGCTGAGATTCTGGCAGCTAAAGTAGAGGAAATTGGCAAGCAAGTCAGTGACTTTTACGCCCCGGATGACGAATTGGTTGTGGTCGGAGTACTGAACGGGTCTTTTTGCTTTATGGCGGATCTGGTGCGAAAAATCAAACAGCCGGTGACCGTGGAATTTTTCGGCTGTTCCAGTTATGGTAAAAGCACGGAAACCAGCGGCAATCTGAAAATCACCAAAGATCTGGATCATGATATCAACGGAAAAAATGTCCTGATCGTGGAAGATATTATCGATACCGGATTAACGCTGCTCCGCATGAAAGCTTTACTGAGCAAAAGGAATCCCAAATCGCTCCGGGTCGCTGTGCTCCTGGATAAGCCCAATCGCCGCAAAGTAGAGGTTAAAGGCGACTTCACCGGCTTTGAAATTGAAGATTACTTCGTAGTCGGTTATGGTTTGGACTATGCGGACAAATATAGAAATCTGCCTTACATTGGCATCTTAAAACCAGAGGCGTATGCATTGCAAAGCTAACCAAGAGAACAAGCGATTTTTGAGATTGAGAGGAGTATCCATTTGAAAAAGTTATTACGTTCAGCACCGCTTTATTTGCTGATTATCCTCATTACCGTCGCCGTGTTGAATTTCTTTCTGGCGGAACAAACACAGCCGTTAACGCTGGAATATAATACGTTTCGGGAATATCTGAGCAACGGTCAAATCAGCGCAGTCGTTCAGAACGCTCAGGAAATCAAGGGCAGTTTAACTGACGGCAGTACGTTTACCACCGTGATACCGAAAGCGGACGAAGAGGTGGTCAATAAGCTGATTTTAGAAAATACAGCCAAATATGAAGTGGAACTGCCACCGGAAACACCCTGGTGGACCGGTCTACTCAATACCTTATTTATGTTTGGCTTGTTCATTGCTTTCTATTATTTCTTTATGCAGCAAAACAACGGCGGCGGTAATAAAGTGATGTCGTTTGGTCACAGCCGTGCCAAACTGCAGCAAGGCGGCGCCAAGCAAATCACCTTTAAAGACGTCGCCGGTTACGAAGAGGTGAAGGAAGAACTGCAGGAAATCGTGGAATTCCTGCGGCAGCCAAAACGCTTTGTCGATATGGGTGCCCGCATTCCCAAAGGGATTCTGCTCTATGGCCCGCCGGGAACCGGTAAAACCTGGATGGCCAAAGCGGTGGCTGGGGAAGCAGGGGTTCCTTTCTTCAGCATCAGCGGCTCCGACTTTGTTGAGATGTTTGTCGGTGTCGGTGCCTCGCGTGTCCGTGATTTGTTCGAAACCGCTAAAAAGAGCGCTCCCTGTATCGTTTTCATCGATGAAATTGATGCGGTCGGACGGCAAAGAGGCGCCGGGTTGGGCGGCGGGCACGATGAACGTGAGCAAACCCTTAATCAACTGTTGGTGGAGATGGATGGTTTTGAAGCCAACGATGGCATCATCATCCTTGCCGCTACCAACCGTCCCGATATTCTAGACCCCGCTTTACTGCGACCGGGCCGTTTTGATCGTCAGGTGGCGGTGGATCGTCCCGATGTCAGTGAAAGAGAAGCGGTTCTGCGGGTGCATGTCCGCAACAAACCATTGGCGGAGGACATTAATTTAAAGATTATCGCGCGCTCCACGCCAGGCTTTACTCCAGCCGATCTGGAGAACCTGGTCAATGAAGCCGCTCTGCTGGCGGCAAGGCGGGACAAAACAAAAATTGAAATGTCCGATATGGAAGAAGCCATCAATCGGGTGATTGCCGGTCCGGCCAAAAAATCGCGGCTGATGAGCGAAAAAGAAAAGAAACTCAGCGCCTACCATGAAGCGGGACATGCCATTGTAGCGCATTATTTGAAGGATTTTGATCCCGTACATCTGGTAACCATCGTACCTCGCGGGCGGGCGGGCGGTTTTACTTCCGTAGTGCCGGAAGAAGATCGCTATTATGTGACAAAGAAAGATATCTATAATTCCATCGCCTATGCCTTAGGCGGACGGGTGGCAGAAAGCATGGTCTTTGGTGAAGTATCTACCGGAGCCAGCAACGATTTGGAACGCGTGACCGATATGGCGCACCGTTTGGTGACGGAATATGGGATGAGTGAAAAACTCGGGCCGATGACCTTCGGCAACAAGCAGCATGAAGTCTTCCTGGGCCGAGATCTCTCGCAGGGGAGAACCTACAGTGAAGAAGTGGCTGCCGTGATCGATGAGGAAGTGCGTTTGGTGGTGGATACCTGTTACAAACAGGCGACCGAACTGCTGCAGATGCACCGGGCGAAATTGAATCTGCTGGCGGAAACCTTAATGGAAAAAGAAACTGTCAAGGGCGAGGAACTGAACGCTTTGTTTGCTCAGATCGCTGTCTTAGCCGAGAGCGGTCTCGAGACAGCCCGGAGAGAGGATGAAACAATTGAGTGATTTACTTGATCTCAGCGTCAATGATTTTTTGCAGGAATTGTCGTCTGATTCACCTGCTCCCGGCGGCGGTTCCGTCTCCGCTTTTGCCGTAGCCATGGCAGCTTCTTTAGCTGAAATGGTTGCAAATCTAACTTTAGGCAGAAAAAAATACGCCGAAGTCAGCGCAGAAATGATGGAATTGCAGGCGCTGGCAGCGAACTATGCCTTAACAGCCAAAGACCTGGTTGTTTTGGACAGCGAAGCCTACAGGCAGGTCATGCAGGCTTATCAGCTGCCCAAAGAAACAGCGGCAGAGAAAAACGCGCGTCGGGCAGCGATTTTGGCTGCCACCAGAAATGCCATCGAGGTACCCAAACAGACAGCCTCACTCGCTTATGAAGTCATGAAACTGGTGCAGGTTGCTTTAGCCAAAGGCAACCGCAACACGGCAAGCGATGGGTTGGTTGCTTCCTATTTGGCGTTAGCGGGCTGCAAAGGAGCGATTGCCAATATCAGGATCAATCTGACCGGACTAAAAGAGGCCGGCGAAGCGGCAGAGTATGATCTGTTTTGTCAGGATCTGCTGCTGAATATGGAAGCTTTGGCGCTGCAAGCGGAAATCCTGGCGAAACCTACTTTGGGTTAACGCGAATCCAGCCACAGAAAAATTCTCACAAAAGGAGAGAGCCAGATGAAAATGTCAAAAATGTTTGGCCGGACAATCCGCGAAGTTCCCGCCGAAGCCGAGATAGACAGCCATAAACTCCTGCTGCGCGCAGGGTTAGTCCGGAAGATGGCCGCCGGTATCTATCAATATGACCCGCTGGCCTGGCGCTCAATGAAAAAAATTCAGGAGATCCTCCGTTCGGAGATGGACGGCGTGGGGGCGCAGGAAATCAATATGCCGTTGGCACAGCCGGCCGAATTGTGGCAGGAATCGGGGCGGTGGTACAGTGTCGGACCCGAAATGGCCCGCTTTAAAGACCGCGGCGGCCGCGATATGGTCTTAGCCATTACGCACGAGGAAGCAGTCACCGATCTGGTGCGCAACGAAATTAACAGTTATAAGCAATTACCGCTGGTTTTGTATCAGATTCAGATGAAATTTCGCGATGAAGCCCGCCCGCGCGCCGGTTTGATTCGGGTGCGTGAGTTTTATATGAAGGACGCTTACAGCTTTCATCAATCGGAAGCAGATTTGGATGCTTATTATGAAGTGATGACACAAGCCTATTTCCGTATTTTCCATCGGGCGGGTTTGAATGTGATTACAGTCAAATCGGACAACGGCAATATCGGCGGTAAAGTCTCACACGAGTATATGTATGTCACCCCCATAGGCGAAGACAGCCTGATTTTATGTGACCAATGCGGTTATGCGGCGAACCAGGAAGTTGCCGAAACAGGCAGCTGGACGATTCCGCAGGCTGAACCGCTGCCGCTGCAGGAGGAACATACCCCGGGCTGCAAAACAATCGCCCAGGTTGCCGAAGTTCTGGCAGCCGAAGCGCAGGATTGCATGAAGGCGCTCTTCTATGTTTCCAAAGGCTCTCTGCTGATGGTTGTCATTCGCGGCGATCTGGAACTGAATGAGCTGAAACTGAAAAAAGTCTTGGATGATGCCAACGTCCGCTTAGCTACGGAAGAAGAAGCAATCTGCGCCGGCATTGTGCCGGGTTATGCTTCACCGCTGGGATTCACAGGCAGGATTTTAGTGGATGCCTCAATTGCAGCAGGTAAAAACTGGATTGCCGGTGCCAATCAAACGGACTATCATCTGCGCAACGTCAATCTGCCGCGCGATTTTAGCGGGGAGGGACCGTATGATTTAGTTTCGGTCAAAGCAGGAGCACTTTGCCCTATTTGTGGCAGCCCTTTGCGGGAAGCGCGCGGGGTGGAGGTCGGCAATATCTTTAAACTGGGCACCAAGTATTCTTCCTCTATGAAAGCGACATTTCTGGATGAAAACGGTGAAAATCTGCCTTTGGTGATGGGCTGTTACGGCATCGGTTTGGGTCGTTTGCTTTCATGCATCATTGAAGAACATCACGATGAGGCCGGTATTATCTGGCCGATGACTGTTGCACCATATCATGTCTGTCTGTGTTCGGTCGGCGGCAACCCGGATGTGGTGGCCAAAGCGGATCAGCTCTATCAGGAAATGCTGGCTGCCGGGATTGAAGTGTTATATGATGACCGCGACTTGCGTCCCGGAGTAAAATTCAACGATGCGGATCTGATTGGTCTGCCGATCCGTATGATTGTTTCCGCCCGCAGCCTGGCTGCCGGTCAGGTGGAGCTGAAGGAGCGCAAGAAACAGGAAGCAGTGCAATTGCCTCTGCAGGAAGCAATTCCATTCATTCGGAATTTGATTCAAACAGAATTGGTCTCCTGGAAAAATCAATAAGCAGAATAAAATTGCGTGATTCTTTGCATTGGAGATGAATCACGCAATTTTACATAGGTTTTATTATTTTGCTCTTGTTCTCTGAAATTGTTTGGGTGTATAATAAAATTATCGGAAGCTCCCATGGCGGCCAAAGGAGCGTAAGGAATCAACGTGTGTACTCCGTAAAAAGAGGTAACCGGACCGAACCATCAGATGGTTTATCGGTATGACAGTGACAGCAATCGAGAGAGGAAGGAGTCTAGCGATGAGAAAGACAAAAATAGTTGTTACCCTGGGACCGGCGATTCAAGACCTGGAGATGATGAAGAAGCTTTTTTTGGCCGGAGCCAATATTGTCAGATTAAATTTCTCCCATGGCAACCATGCAGAACATCTGGTCAGAATCAATATGGCCCGGCAGGCGGCAAAAGAATTGGGTTTACGGATTCCCATCATGTTGGATAATAAGGGACCGGAAATCCGCATCGGCACCTTTGCCAAGCAAAAAATCAGTTTGCAGCAAGGAGATCGCTTCTGCTTGACAACCCGCGCTGTCATCGGCGATCAAACGATGGTAACCGTAGAATACGAGGCGATGCCGCGTGAAGTAACGGCGGGGAGCATGATTCTGCTGGATGACGGCAACTTAAGCATGCGTGTCATAGAAGTGCAAAACGGCAGCGATATTATTTGTGAAGTACTCAACAGCGGCGAATTATCCGACCGTAAAAAAGTCAATCTGCCCGGAGCGAAAATTTCCATTCCGGCGGTCAACCCGAAAGATGTAGAGGATATTCTGTTCGGCATTGAGCATAACCTCGATTTCGTGGCTGCTTCCTTTATCCGTAAGGCGGAAGATGTGCTGGAAATCCGCAGGATCATTGAGGATGCCGGCGGTAATATGAAGATTATTGCCAAAATCGAAAGTCAGGAAGGTCTCGATAACCTGAGCGATATTTTGAAAGTCACCGACGCTTTGATGGTTGCCCGCGGGGATTTGGGGGTGGAAGTACCGTCGGAGCAAGTGCCGATTGCGCAGAAGGAAATGATCCGCCTCTGCAATCAGAAGGCAATTCCGGTGATTACCGCCACTCAGATGCTGGATTCCATGATCCGCAATCCGCGGCCTACCCGCGCCGAGGCCAGTGATATCGCCAATGCGATCCTGGACGGCACCGACGCCATCATGCTGTCCGGCGAAACGGCCAGCGGCAAATATCCGCTGGAATCGGTGCAAACGATGGCGCGGATTGCGGAGAAAACAGAATCTGCCTGGCCGATGAAGTTGAATTGGCAGAATAACCGCCTGACGACAGAGGTCTCTGTTACCGATGCCATCAGCCATGCCGTTTGCCAAAGCGCCAATGATCTAAAAGCCGATGCGATTATTACGGCCACTTCCTCGGGCAGCACAGCACGCAATGTAGCGAAATATCGTCCGCAGGCGCGTATTATTGCCGTCACATCGCATGAAGCCACAGCCAATCAGCTTTGCCTGGTTTGGGGTATCACGCCGTTGGTAGTACCGAATATGCCCGATACGGACTCCATGGTAAATGAAGCCGTTGGAACGGCTCTGGATGCCGAATGTATTGCTAACGGTGACCTGATCATTCTGACGGCAGGCGTACCGGTCGGCATACCGGGCAGCACCAATATGATGCAGATCGTCACAGTCGGTGATATACTGGTACGAGGCGTTTGTATTGGCGAGTGCAATGTGGTTGGCAGAGCGGTGGTTGCTTTCTCTCCGGAAGAAGCGGAAGCCAAGATGCACCAAGGCGATATCCTGATCACCAAGAGCGTCGACGGAGATTACCTGCCCGCCATCAAAAAGGCTGCCGCACTGGTGACAGAAGAAGGCGGTTTATCCTCTTCCGGAGCCATCTTTGGGTTGAACCTGAATATATTGGCCATGGTTGGCGCAGAAAACGCCACCTCCTTTATCAAGACCGGCCAGGAGATTACGGTCGATCGGTACGGACGTATTTTCCGCGGTAAAGTCAGAGCGTAAATAACGAGCCAAAGAGCGAGCCAGGGGGACGGGGGTGTTGGCACAAATTT
>JAJFTT010000053.1 GCA_021372785.1 Negativicutes bacterium
CAGGAGCAAGCTTGGCAAGCTGCAATAAGTCTTGCATGACCAATTCTTCGTATAATGAATCGCTTCCCGTGGTCAGGATGACAAAGCCGTCCTGAATACCTGAGATCGGAAACGCGTCACCCGTTTGCGTCTGTATGTACTCCCGTTGTTTTGAAACCTCTACTTCTGAAAAAGGTTTCAAAACGCTCCATAATTTGGGAGCGTCCCGGGAATTAACAGGTTCTTCTTTCTGCGGTTGACATCCGCTGAGCAGAATGACAAGCAGCAGCAAAAGTATGCCGCTCTTTTTTACTATAAACGTACGCTGCATCAGTTCCACCCCCTTCTCTACAGCAAGTCCCCGGGTTCTTTGCGAGAAAACACAACTGCCGGCACCCAAGCTGCCAAGACCGCACTCAATAAACACATCAGGAGCGGAGCAAATATCAGAAGTGCGGCATCCGGCTTAAACCTAATACTTTGACCCGATGTATATTGCTGTAACAGCGATATCCCTGTAGCCAAAAGCCCAGCCACAACAAAGGGATAACCGGTTTTTTTCATTAGCAAAATGATGGTTTGCCGCGCGGTAGCGCCGATGGTTCGTTGTATACCTGTATATTTCGAAATCTCCCGTGTTTTAACAATGGTAAATGCAAACAAACCAAAACAAGTTTGCAGAATCAGCATAGCAATCAGAAACCACAAGGTATACGTGTAGCTGCGCTGCATTTCAAGAGTCCGTTGCAAATCATAAGATGGTTCTGTCACTTTAATATCCGCTGTTTCCCGCAGTTGCTCGCTGAGCTGTGGATACAATTCTTGGATTCTTGTATAGTCGCTGTTTCTGATGAGGATTTGCGGTTCAACCTTGTTCTGCCAAAAAGTATCTTTATTTTTCTCGTCGGTTGTATAAATGCCGAGCAAAGGGTAAGTTAATCCCGGTCGCTCCATATACTCACCCAGATCGACGATCCCGACGATTTTTTTAATTTCCTTCGGACCGTAACTGTAAAATTCCGCCTCTTTTCCTAAAGCGTTTTCGGCTGAATCAAATAGAGCGGCTGCCAACTCTTTACCTACCGCTATTTCTTCGTATTGTTGCGGCCAGCTGCCTTGACTGACTGTTAACCCCTGGACTTTGGCGTACTGACCGGCGGTCACGATAAGGTCGGTCGTATACTGTACGCCATTCGCTTTAAAGGTGTATCTTGAATAAGCGCCTTGCCAGGCAATACTTTCTTCTTCTACTCCCAGATCAACCAGTTTGCCGATATAATCACTCGGTAAGTGGATTTCGTTTACTTGATGAATGCTTTGAATCTGTATGAGATCAAATTGTGAGGTTTTCAGTTTTTCCTCCAGACGGCTTGTTTCCATGATGGTTGACCAGGTGCTTTGCTGGATGACAAGAATGAGCAGGAAAAAGGTCAGTAAGCTGAGTTCACGCCGAAAATCAATTTTCCCCCATTGGAATTTTGATTTTCCCTTTAGGGCATCGATGGGACTCTGGCCCAAAACAAAGTAAGTACAGATCGTACTGCTGATGGAAGCAAAGAACAATGTGATAATTAAAAACGGGATAAGCGCGCTGATTTGAAACACATAGCGGATACCCAATAAGTAATAACAGACATTTAAGACCAACCATACACCCGGAATTGCGAAAACCGAAGCGGCAGATGAGAGCTTCAGATAATTCGTAGCGTATTCCAGTTCGATCTGCTCAGTACTGGAGCCCATCGCTCTGCGGATTGCAATGGCTTTTCGTTCCTGATATAAATGCAGCATGAGCAATGATGTGATCAGGAGCATAGAAATAACTACCATTTTTATAAACAGATCGGTGAGAGGAGCCAATTCTTCATTTTCCATGCCAACCTTAAGCGGCGGAGTCAGATCGATCGGGATAGAATAAACCTCCGTTTGAAAGTGTCCTTCGAAAGTGTCTAGCACTTTGCGCAAGGTTAAAGGGATATTCTCTTTTTGATCGATTTTGATCAAAAGATAGTTAGAAGGTTCCGGATTAAAAATAGCTTTGGCTGATTCTTCGTATTCGCTGCCTTCCAGGTATAAACCGGAGTCACTGGGTGATTTCCAAGCAGAATGTAATTCTTCGTTAGTTGCCGATTTTCTCTCAAGGGGATAATGCAGCTTTGCCATCAAGCGGCTCAAAAAAGCCGCGTCATCACCATAATCAAGGTAGATCATACTGTCGACTTCATCCGGATAAACCTGAGATCCCGTCCATTGTAAGGAAGTCAGGATTTTCTGCGGGTAAAGATGCTCCAGCGAGGTCATAAAGCTAGGTTTCCAATCGAATTTATCCGATGGAGCCCCCTCAAAATAAAAACCTGCCGCATCATAGATATTCTTCATGGTTGACCCGAATTCCCATTTGTGCATTTCGTTGGCATAGGCTCCCAACACAGCCCAATTGTAATCCAATTCGTCGGGTAAGCGGTCTGTATCAGGGCTTAATTGCATAATTCTGAAATAGCTTGGCTCAACATACAGCGTCTGAACATAGTGGCGAAAATAGGGCAATCGACCTTCAATCGAGTCTGTGGGGCGATTCGCCTCATAATGCGTAAAAGTGACGCGATTCTTCGCTACCAGAGAAACCTCTTCCACATGTTCAATCGCTTTGATTTGTTTACTGTCCGCTTTGGTAAAGTACTCTGATGTGAGAAGTGTCGTATCATAATCCCATCCGATAGCATAGATCAAAGTCTGATCTTTTTCTTTTTCTTCATCGAGCTGAAATTCAATTCCGCTGCTCAAGCTGGCTGCAGCCATGACGCAGATCTCGAATAAGAGTATACTTGTAAACAGAATCGCAGAAATCGTCCTTGTTATCGGTTCCATGGAGCGATAGTGCTGGAATAAACGCCTGATAGTTTGCTTTGCTTTTCTCATGTTACACCTCAATATGGACACCTATAATTAGTAAGGATCATTACTTACTTACCAAAAAATTGTTCAACAATCATAAGTGGATCTTGGTAATCGCCGGTTTTTAGAAAACGTGCTATTTACCAAACTTGGTGATCGATCCACCAGGATTAACTGTTTATCTCACCCAATCCACTGCTTTTATTACCACATCGCTTTTTTGGTATATTTCACTTATATCTTTCACCGACAATAGCGGTTTGCTTCTTTCTATAATTTACACTCACTTTTGCTTAACGAGTGACATCGACTATCGCTTTTTCTAAAATGTTTTGCATCAGCAAACTATCTTCTTTGTTTCCTAAGGTCATACGGCAAATCCATTCGTTGATCATGATTCCTTTTCCATCGAACAAGAAGAAACTATACAACCCCACAGCTCGATCATCTGCTTCTACCAACATGGGATGAATACTAGGAACCAGATTGAATCTCCGTACCATTTCGTAGTTCTGGTCTTCGTAAATCAGTAAATCCAGATACTTCTGCCGCAAATTCTCTGTTTCTTTCATAACCTTATCTATCTGTATCTCATAGGCATTACGATAATACCACTCGGGTTTTGTGTCTGCATTCTCACGAACCGCCAGTTCTTGTAGTATGATTGGGTACCTTGTCCGCACATCGGTAGCTGGTAAAACAATTACCACTTGTATCTGTTCTTTCAAAACATCGAGTAAAGTGGTTAATTGCGTAGGGAAGTTTCCAATTGTCCAATGAATCAGCAAGGTAGGTTTGGTTATTTTCAGCGCTTCTTTTTTTGTGTTTGCGACCAAACTAAGCAAAGATCACCTAAAGGTTTGCCAATTTGCACCGGTGTCGGTGTTTCTTCTGCCGTTACAAAATAGGAATAAACATCTTCATACTGATTCACTGCATAATAGAGATATTGCCTTTGAATTACCCCAGCTTCCAAGAACCAAATCACGGGATGAAAGTATTTTACAATGTCCAGATAATCTTGCTCAAACCCTAATTTCAGTAAATCACTCTGCTGCATTTGAATCAGTGCGGTATTGGCTGGCAGATCCATCACCTCATAAAAAGGCAAGTTGCGCATCGGCGCTAATCCGCCAATCAGGAGCGTGACAGGAGCAACCCCGGCAAACTGCAATAAGTCTTGCATGACCAATTCTTCGTATAATGCATCGCTTCCCGTGGTCAGGATGACAAAACCGTCCCGAATACCTGAGATAGGAAACGCGTCACCTGTTTGCGTCTGTATGTACTCCCGCTGTTTTGAAACCTCTTCATCTGAAAAAGGTTTTAACACACTCCAAAGTTTGGGAGTGTCTTGAGAAATAACAGGTTCTTCTTTTTGTGACCGACACCCGCTGAGTAAACCATGAGCAACACCAAAAAAAGGCTGCTAATTTTCACCGAGAGCGAGCGATTCATAGGTTCTGATCTTCCTTCCTTACAGCAAGTCTCTGGGTTCTTTCCGAGAGCATCCTCTTGCCAAGCAATTATCTAATTTGTCCATTTTGCTTGCCAGGGCTATTGTGATTTTGTCCGCTTGAAGCACACAACAAAACATAGTCATTAATTCCAGCATTATCCTTATTTCCCCTTTTTAATTTCTTAATTAAAACATACTCTATCCGAATTTGTTACTTGAACAATTTGATTTTTATATTATATTCCGACATTACAATTTCTAAACATTATGTAGAAAGTATATATATGCTTGATTCTCTGTATTTTTGCTGGTCAATTATGCACAGCGTTAAAAAGAAAACTCTATTTCAAACTGTTTTATTTTATTTTCACATTATTATCAACAAGACGAAAGCATTTTGAATCTTTCAATAAAACCAGCAAATCGCTGCATGATTCCTTCTATCTGTCGCATCCTATTCTCTTTATTGATCTCCTTCTTAGAAAAACGTCAATCAGTTTCCGTGACGCAAGTCTTTTTGCTTACAGGAATCAATTGGGTCTGTTGTATTTACCCAATGCAGCGCCAGGAAACACAGCAAAATGGCTACAGATAAAAACAGGGCCGAATGTCTGCTTTTGCAGTCATTCGGTCCTGTTTTTGATTGATGAATGATCACACCATTGTTTTACTCCCTATTTTGGTGCTGCGATATCCAGAGCCAACGCCGTAAAAACAGCGGAGCCTAACGGCAGACAGCGCTCGTCGATATCAAAATCGATGGTGTGCGCTCCGCCGGCTGCGGATGCATTGCTATCACTCTCTGCGCTCAAGCCGGCACCGATCCCCAGGTAGGTGACTTGGCCGCCGTTTTGTTTAACGCGCTCCATCATATAGGTGAAATCCTCACTGCCGCCCAGTTTACCTTCACTGTCTGAAACCTGGTCGAAACAGCCCAGCTCTTTGGCGACTCTGATCACTCTTTGCATCAATTCCGGACTGCAGCTGCCGCTTTTGGCGGAACCCATTTGTTTTAACTCCAATTCGCAATTATACATGATCGCCGAACCCTGCAGTACCTGCATGGCACGACCGTACATATATTGATCGAGCTCGCTCGTATCGCCTCTGGTTTCAATCGCCATTACCGCATGATCCGGTATCACATTTCTGCCGGTGCCGGCCTGCAGGCGGCCGACATTGATCCGCGTGGCTCCCGCTTTGTGCCGGGAAATGGCGTATAGGTTAAGCGCCGCATTGGCAGCAGCTAAAAGCGCGTTTTTACCGCCGTCCGGATTGCCGCCTGCATGTGCAGCCTTACCGGTGAAAATGGCATCAAACTTGCTGGTAGCCAGCATGCCGGCTTGTCCCGGCAATAAACTGCCGACCGGCGAACCGCTGCCCAGATGCGCTCCCAGCATATATTCTACATCATCCAAAATCCCGGATGCCGTCATGGGTCTGGCCCCACGGCCCCCCTCTTCTGCCGGTTGAAAAACCAGTTTGATCGTAGCTTTGAACTGATCACGGTATTGCATGAGTAGTTGAGCAACGCCCAAGCCGATGCTGGCATGACCGTCATGACCGCAGGAATGCATCATGTTGGTGTTGACGGAGGCAAATCCTTCCCGGCCGGGACGCCGTTCCTTTGTCTGCGGTTCATTCATTTCCACCGCATCAATGTCAAAACGCATGCCGATCACCGGACCTACCCCGTTCTTCAAGATTCCAACCACGCCGGTAAAACCGCCGCGCATTTTCTCCGCATATTCCGGCACCGCTCCCTGGGAGAGAGCGCGCTGGTATTGCTGTTCCAATTCCTCTTCGGTAAGCAAGCCCATGCGTTCTTCGGCGCAGATCACTTCTCTGCCCAGTTTCACTTCATAGCCAAGCTGAGCCAGTTCACGCGCAATCAGGGAGGCGGTGCGGAATTCTGTCCAGGCCGATTCGGCATAGTGGTGGAAATCACGGCGATATGCCGTTTGTTTTTCCTGCAGCGCTCGTGCTGCTTCCACCAGATTCTGCATCGCTTTGCTCCTTATTTGACGGGAGACGGCTGAATACCGGCGGGAATGGGGCAAACGTAAGCGCCGTCGCTCAGGCGTTCCGCCAATTCCTGCTTTGCCGCGGTCAATTGTTCCGGCTGCAGAATCAAGTCCAAACCGACGCCGGCCATGGCTTTCGCCGCTTCCAGCATGCCGGTGTGCGCCCAGTGGTTCTTGCCCTGCGCCACCAACTGCCAGGAATGGCCGGGTGTATTCAAAGCGGTGCAGCTCGTATTGCATTGCACCGTGGGGGTGATCCAGGAGACATCAGAGACGTCGGTTGAACCGGACATGGCTTTTTCCGAGGTCTTATAAGGAACGATCGCATCGCTAATCGGTTGTTTCAGCAGTTCCGCGGCTATTTTGCGTCCTTCTTTTTCGCCGAAGATCGCCAGCAAGCCGTTATAGGAACTCTTCTTTTCTTCTTCCGTGAGCGTCGTCTGAATTTCAGCCGCAAAAGCAAGCTCAGCCGCGCTTGGCTGCCGTCTCGGAATCAAATTCAGATTCGCAAACATCAGATTTTCCAAAACTTCATTGGGAATCAAATTGGAACAGGCTTTATCGATTTGTATGGTTAATTTGGTGGAGGTCATCAGTGCGGCGCCGCGCGCGATATCGCAGACGCGCTCGTAGATATCCTTGACCAGGTTATTTTTGGGAGCGCGGATCAAATAAAGAACTTCCGCTTCCGGTTGCACCACGTTCGGGCTTTTGCCGCCGGTATTGACAACGGCATAATGCATGCGCGCTTCGCTGATCACATGCTCGCGCAGGTAATTGACGCCGACATTCATCAGTTCCACGGCATCCAAAGCACTGCGGCCCAAATGCGGTGAACCGCCGGCATGGGAGGCGCGGCCGATGAATTTAAAATAGACCTGGATATTTGCCAGGGAAGAACCGGTGGAAACCATGGTTTCACAGCCGGGATGCCAGGTGATGGCGGCATCCACGCCGCTGAAGACACCTTCTCTGGCCATAAAAGCTTTGCCGGAACCGCCCTCTTCGCCGGGAGTACCAAAGTATTTGATGGTGGCAGACAGATTTTGCTCTTTGATGTAATCGCGCAGCGCCACAGCGGCCGCCAAAGCGCCGGCGCCCAGCAAGTTGTGCCCGCAGCCATGGCCGTTACCGCCGGCAGTCAACGCTTCCCGCACGGTAACATCCTGTTTCTGGCTGAGACCGGACAGCGCATCAAATTCGCCAAGAAAACCCAGCACCGGTTTGCCGCTGCCCCAGGTGCCGACGAAGGCGTTAGGAATCTGACCGACATTTTCTTCCACCGCAAAGCCTTCTTTGCGCAGTAAATCAATGAGTACGGCGGCGGACTTTTTTTCTTCAAAACGCGTTTCGGCATAACCCCAAATGGTATCCGCTGCCTGGATATACTGTTCCTGTTTTTCATCCACCAAGGAAAAAAGACGTTCTTTCGACATAATACCCTCCATCATCATGAGATTTATTATTTGTTGAGCCAAAAAGCACGGTCAGAAGTGCTCTGCTCCCGGCTCAAAAATAACCATCAACAAGGACCCGATTGCTTTAGCTTTTGGGTTTGATCAGCGGAATTTGTTTTTGGCAAAGCGGGCATTCCTCCGCTGCGTAACTCGCAATATCCATGGTCATCAGCGAAACAAAGGGAACTCCTTCAAAGGAAACCTGACCGCCGGTCCGATCAAACAGGGCGGCGACGCCCACCAATTGCGCCGGGCTGTTTTGCACCAGATCGATTACTTTGCGAATGGAACCGCCGGTGCTGACCGCATCTTCAATAATTACAACGCGGTCCTGTTTGGTTAAGGTAAAACCGCGCTTCATCGCCATCTTGTCGCCGTCTTTTTCGGCAAACATGGCGCAGCAGCCTAAGATCCGCGCCAATTCATAGGCCAGAATGACGCCGCCCATGGCCGGACCGATGATGATGTCGGGATCCAGGACCGCCACCTTGGGTGCCAGCAGCCGCAGCAGCTGCTCGGTCGCGTCCGGATGCATGGTCAGTTGGCTGCATAATAAGAATTGGTCGCTGTGCCGCCCGGAAGTCAGTAAAAAATGACCGTCGCGCAAGACATCCAGTCGCCTCAACAGGCTGACGATTTCTTCTTGTTTCAACATAAACCCTCCTTCATATTTTGCAATACTGCCTGCACGGCCGCCGCGGGATCCGCCGCCGCCGTAATTGCCCGTCCAACCACAATATAGTCACTGCCGCCTGCCATTGCTTCGGCCGGCGTGGTCACTCGCTTTTGGTCATCCTGCACGGTGAGCATGCGAATGCCGGGGGTGATTGTATACAAGGTGCCGCCGGAGAAACGCTTGACCAGCGCCGCTTCGCGGGGGGAACAAATGACACCGTCGGCGCCGTTTGCCTGCGCCAGCAAAGCGCGGCGCACGACCAATTCATCGAGCCCTAAGCAGTTGCCGTCCTGCTGCAAATCTTCCTCATTCAAACTGGTCAGGACGGTGACACCCAAAATCAACGGTCTGGCGATGCCCAGCACCGCTGCGCGGCGTTCGGCGGCTTCTCTGGCTGCCTGAATCATGGCTGCTCCGCCGCTGATGTGCAGCGTCAGCATATCCACGCCATAATTGACCAATTGTTCTACCGCTTTGCCGACCGTATTGGGAATGTCATGCAGCTTCAAGTCCAAAAAAACTTTCGTCCCGTTTTGTTTGGCTAAGGCGATGGCCCGGGGACCGGCCGCCAGGTAAAATTCAAAGCCAACTTTAAAATAACCTACCTGACTGCCGACGGAATTGACCAACTGCTCGGCGCTTGCGAAATCATGGTAGTCGAGCGCGACGATCAAACGATCGCGCAAATTCAATTGTTCCATTTCATTTGCTCCTCTCCGCGTTAGCGCGGGATGTATTTTTGAAACCAGTTTTTCATATAGTTTAAACGTTCCAGACGGAAAGATGGTCTGTCGCTGCGGGAGAGCTCATGACCGGCTCCACGGAAGCGGACCATGCGTACTTCACGGCCTAACATTTTTAAAGAGGTGAATAATTGCTCTGCCTGTTCCATTGGGCAGCGGTAATCCTGCTCGCTGTGTAAAATCAACAAGGGCGTGTGGATATTCTGGACATAGCTGATCGGGCTGTGCTTGATACATTTTTTCATATTGGTGATGGGATTCGCCAAAAGTTCATCCTCTGTAAACGTGTAGCCAATATCGGAAACGCCGAAAAAGCTGACCCAATTGGAGATACCGCGCCGGCTGACCGCCGCCAGAAAACGGTCGGTATGGCTGATAATCCAATTGGTCATGAAGCCGCCGTAGCAATCGCCGGCAACGCCCAGGCGGGCCGCGTCCAGAAAGTCATATCGCTGTAATGCTTCGTCAAGCATCGTCATCAGATCCTGATAATCCTGTCCGCCATAATCCCCCAGACAGCCACAGGCAAATTTCTGACCATAACCATAGCTGCCTCTGGGATTGGTGTAGAGCACTGCGTAACCCAAAGCGGCCAGCAGCTGGAATTCATGGGAGAAGCTGTAACCGTACATCGCATGCGGCCCGCCGTGGATCTGTAAAATAGCAGGGTATTTTTTACTCTTGTCAAACTGCAGCGGTTTGATCAGCCAAGCCTGCAGCGCGTGTCCGTCCTTGGTCTGCAGCCAAAATTCTTCCGGTTCGCTGAGCTCCACCTGCCGCAGCCAGCTCTGATTGCTCTCGGTCAGGCAGGTTTCTTTTAAGGTGCGCAGGTCAAACAGGGAAAGCTGGTTGATATCCAGCGCCGTGCCGGAAAGCAGAACCGCCGCATTGCGGTCGGCAGCAAAACTGTAGCCAAAAATCTGGCGTTTTCCGCTGATAATACAATCGACCGTGCGGCTGCGCAATTTCAATTCGTATAAGTTGACGGCGCCTGCCTGAGCGGAAAGAAAATAGAGGGCGGTTCCCCGCTTGTTCCACTCAATGCCGGCCCGGCTGACCCCGTATCGCATGTCGCTGCAGCCTTGATAACCAAGCTGCTGATCCAATTTGCGGGTCAGGCAGAGCGGTTTTGCCGTACCGTTTGCCGCCACCAGCCAAAGCCGCAAATAGGTAGCGCCGCCATATTCACGTTGATTGCCAAAATAGGCAATTTGACTTCCGTCCGGTGACCAGGCTGGCTGGTCGGCGACACCATCTGTTTCGGTCAATTTCAAGAGTCTGCCTTCGGGCAGCGTAATCACATATAAATCCTGAAACGAAATTTTAAAATCCGCTGAAAAGGAGCGGTTCGCAACAAATGCCAACCGGTCTCCGCTGGGAGACCAGGCCGGCTGCAGATGATCAAAGGGACCTTCGGTGATCTGCAGCGGTTCGTCAGCCAATCTCATCACGAAAATCTGCACGTTTTTGTTTTCCAGATAACCGGTTCGATTGCTGCGATAACGGATGCTGTCGATTACCAGCCCGCGCTCTTGTTTCTGCTGATCGGCAGCGTTTCTTTCCGCAGGCGTCATCACCTGAAAACGTTTCTTGCCGAGATCTTCCGGCTCGAGCCGGGCACAGAAAGCCAGGCGGCTGCCATCCGGAGACCATTGCGGATCAAAGGCGCCATGCCGCATGTGCGTCATTTGCAGCGCTTCCCCACCGCCCAGATTGAGCAGCCAAATCTGATCGACGCCGCTTCGATTGGAGATAAAAGCAATCTGTTTGGAATCGGGAGACCAGCGTGGCGCCGCGTTATAGGATCCGACGGAAGTAATTTTGCGCAATGCGCAAGGTTCATTCACAGGTAGCATCCAAAGCTGCGATTCGTATCCGCCTTCCGGCGAAACACAGCTTTGCACATAAGCAATCTGTTTGCCATCCGGCGATAAATGAACATCAGACAGCCATTGAGCAGTGAGAAGATCCTCCGACTGCATACCGCGTTTTGTCTTCATGCAGCTACCTCCACTAACATACGATGTGCTGCTTTTCTATTCCACTCAAAGAACTCTTCTTCCTGCCCTTGCAGCGAAACTGCCGCACAATTTCAGGAAAACATTTGCAGAGCCGTTTGTGAACAGATCATCGTCGCGCCGTCTGCCGCTTTTGAAAAATAAAGCCGGGAAATCTTGCAAATAGGCTTGAATTTCGTCTTGCTTTTCTCTATAATGAATAAAGCATAATTGCAAAGCAGATTTTCTTAGCTTTTGTTGACACACCAGAAGAGGAGCGCTGATTTTAGATGAAAGATATGGTCCGTTATGCTGTTACCCTGGCTTTGATTGCCGCTTTTTCCGGAGGAGCCATTTCCGCAACGGTCGGCATTACCACGCCAATTACCCAGGCGAGGGAAGCCAAAGAATTACAGGAGAGCTTAACCACCCTGCTGCCGGAAGCAACCAGCTTCAGCCCGAGTGAGTTGGCCGGTGAAACTTATTATATCGGAGCAAAAGACGGCAAAACCGTCGGCTATCTGGTCAATGGCAGCGCCAATGGTTATGGCGGCGCCATCAACGTTTTAGTTGCTTTCAACGCAAACGGCACGGTCAGGCAGATCAAAATTCTCAGTCACAGTGAAACACCCGGCATTGGTTCTGTCGTAATTGAAAGCGCGGATTTTGCCGCTCAGTTTGTCGGCAAGGAAAAGAAAGATGCCTTTGAAGTCGGCAAAGATATCATAGCCATCAGCGGCGCCAGCCGCTCCAGCCGCGGGGTCACCGGTGCTGTGAAGGATGCGGTGACTTTTTTAAACCAGAATATACTGCCGTAAATCCCGAATTTCGCAATGAATTGATTGCTAAAACAGCTCCCGGACAGGTTTTGATTCCTGCCCGGGAGCTGTTTATTCGCTCGGATCAGTTGAACGCTGTTGTGACAGCAGGGTCGGCAACCGGGAAAATCTCCACGTTGTGCAGTGGTTTCAGCGCATTCCAATCCTGCAATAGAAAGAGTTTGACGCAGCCGGCACCCACCGCAGGCAGGATGCGATCGATGCAGAGTGAGCCGGCCGCATCCGGCGTGGCTGTCTGGGCGGTAAAATCCGCCATCCTGCCGGAAGGCAAATAGGAAGCGAGCACCAGCTGCAGCGTCCCGACGTCGTAGAGGTTATAGATCTCCGCTTTGAACTCAATGCCGCTGTCCATTGTTTCTGCTGTGCCAAAAACCGTCACACCGAATAACTGCAGCAGTGTTTTTTCCAGATCGAGCAGGCCGCTGCCATAAGATGTATCATAGCCTGCCGCACCCAAATCTTGTGTCCCTTTGCTTAAAATATCTGAAAATTCGCCCGGTGTCAGATTGGGGTCGGCTTGTTTGGCCAAAGCCGCCAGGGCGGCAACCTGGGGTGCTGCAAAAGAAGTACCGGAACCGTTTGTCCGATAAGCGCCGGCGCCGCCGGACCATAACCCGTCGAGACCTTCCCCCGGCGCCACCAGATCGAGCGCATCGTTTTTTTGTGAAAAATAAGAAACTTGTTTGGTTTTGTCCACAGAGCCGACGGAAACAACTCCGTCGCAGGAAGCCGGATAAAAATAATCGCTGCTGCCGTCGTTTCCCGCCGCCGCTACAATGACTACTTCCCGATTCACAGCATAATCGATTGCCGTTTGCAACGCTGTTGATGGAATCGTCATTGTCATACCAAGACTCAGATTCAGTACATCGCAATAAAAGTCATCGACGGCACCATAGATGGCCTGCACGGTAAGCGCAATCGTAGAAGTATTTTGCTCATCAGTAACTTTTAATGGAATCAGCGTCACATCCGGCGCGATGCCATCGTAACCCAAGCCGTTTTGATTCACAGCGCAAATCAAACCGCTGACAAAAGTACCATGGCCGCAGGTATCTGTGGTATTATTGCTGTTGTCCATATAATTCCAGCCGGTTTCAATCTTGCGATAATCCAAATCCTGATGCGCCGGATTGAGGCCGGAATCGATCACGGCCAGACGCACGCCGCTGCCGGTCAAACCCAAATCCCGGCTATGTCCCGGATGGATCATCTCCAGGTTCCAGGTTGGCTCGGTTGCAGCCGGCAGGTCCTCCAGGATATTCACAAAATAATTCGGCTCCACAAAATCCAGATACTGCGCCGGAATCCATTGCTCAATCAATTCGAGCGAGGAGGTCAGATAAAGATCGCTCCCTTGTGAGAGTTTTGCAAAATACTCAGTGCATAGTGCCTGTGGCAGCAGCGAAGTCAGTTCCATTTCATCTTGTTTCAGGCTCAGCAAATAGCCGTCACAGGCCGGCTGCGCGCCGCTGAGATCGCCGGGCTCGGCGGCAGTGACCATCGGCAAACTAAAACAGAGCAACAACAAGCAGGCAGTCACAGCGATTGCTCTGATTGCCGACCTGCAGCGCCATTGGCTGCGATCTTCCTGCTGATGGCAATTGTATTCCCCCATGCCGATCCTTCCACAACTGTGTTTTTTGCTTTCCCGCTGCCCAGCACCGATGAAAACCGGCGGCGCCCTCAGCGCAAGGTTTGCGCAATACTGACCATATCCAGGAGAACCGTGGCTGCGGTCCCGCTGGCCGCGGCGCCGAAACTGTAATGCATTTGTTCACCCAAATTGCGGGTTTTTAAATACAAACCTTTATCATGCCATTTGACGGCCGCCAGGGGATGGGAGAGCGCAATTCTTTCCGGTCCGACGCGCAGCTGCGCTTTACCGTCCTGCCAGCGTGCTCTGCCGATCAGACGCCAGGTTTCACCGGCGGCTGCCGCAGTCTGCAGATCCTGCCGTGTCAATCCGGAAATACCCTGCAGGGTAAGATCAGCAAAGCCGAGCGCGCTGCCCCAGAACGTATTGGCCAAAATGATCGTTTTCATCGCCGTATCATAACCTTCGATATCATTCGTGGGATCCGCTTCGGCAAACCCTCTTTGTTTTGCTTCGGCGATGGCGCTGTCCCGTTCTGTTCCCTCTGCCATTTTTTCCAAAACAAACTGGCTGGTTGCATTAAAAATACCGGACATTTCCAGCAATTCACCGTTGCGGCCTAAAAATTCCCCCATCTGCAAGACCGGCAGAGCGGCGCTGGCTGCCGCGCCATAACGGATCTGCACGCCATAGTGCCCGGCAGCTGCCATTAATTCCTCCCAAGCCAGCACCAAAGGCGCTTTATTGGCCGTCACGACCTGTTTACGCAGCGCCAAAGCTTGTCGGATATGCGTCAAACCCGGTTCTCCCGACGGCAAATGCGCCGGTGTGCATTCTACGATCAGATCGGCGGAGCATAATTCAATCATTTCCAGAGCGGTCATGCCTTTGACGCCAAATTCCGGGTAAAAGGCAACCGAGCCGGTATCCTGTTTGATCACCGCCAGTTTGGCTGCCGGCAGCCCTTGCGCCGAGCAAGCGGCGCCCTGGCTGTCGGCAACTCCGACGATCAGAAAAGCAATGCCATAATCATGCCACAAACGTTCCCGTTCCCCTGTGAGCAGACTGAGTAATTGTTTGGTTACACTGCCAAAACCGGCAATGGCGATTTTGACGATTTTCTTCATGGCCTTCCCTCCTCCAGATTTACAGTGCCTGCTTTTTACTTCTTTTCTTTTGTTCTAGACGCTCCGCACCGATTCCTTTTTCCGGCGGCAATTGCTTTTTTGAGAGGAAACACTTTCCCGTTTGGCGTGTAAAAAGCAGGAGAAACCGCTTCTGTAAACGAAATAAACAGTAAGATTATTTTTAGGAGGATGAGTTTAAATGGATATCGGCCGCAGTGAAAAACGTCCCATCGAAATCAATGATCTTTTTAAAGTACATTGGGTCAGCGATCCTCAGCTTTCTCCCGACGGCAGCAAAGTTTTATATGTGCAGAAACAGTGTCACCCCAGCGATAAAACCAAATACACCACCCAAATCTGGTGCGTCGACACCAACGGCGGCGAACCGCATTTGATGACCGGTGAGACCACCGGCAACAGCACGCCCCGTTGGTCGCCGGACGGAGAAACCATAGCCTTTAATTCCTCCCGTAACGGCAGCAATCAGATTTGGCTGCTCTCCGCCTTTGGCGGTGAAGCGCAGCAGCTGACCAAGTTCAGCCGCCCGCTTAGTTTAGTCGCCTGGTCGCCGGATGGCAGCAAACTGCTGGCCAGCTGCAAAATCAAACCGGAAGACCTGGTGGAAAGCAAAGAAGAAAAAAGCGATGTCAAGGTGATCACCCGTCTGCACTATAAGATGAACGGCGTCGGTTTTCACGAAGACCGCAATACCCATCTCTATGTGATCGACGCGAAAACCGGCGAAGCCAAGCCGGTCACCGACGGCGCTTTTGATCATAATTCCGCAGCCTGGTCACCGGACGGCAAACAGATCGTCTTCGCCGCCAAACGCTATGACGATGCCGATTATGTCCATTATAATGACCTCTACAGTGTGAGCCCCGAAGGCGGCGAAATCAAACAGCTGACTCATTCCAACGGCAGTTTCTCCGAACCCAGCTTCAGTCATGACGGGAAATGGATCGCCTATGTCGGTCATCAGAACGAATTCGGCAGCGCGACCATGGCAAAAATTTGGGTCATGCCCGCCGAAGGCGGCGAAGCAAGCATGATTTGTCAGAATTTCGATTACTCCGTCGGCGGCGGCATCAGTTCGGATATGACAGCCGGCAGCGAAGTCCGGCCTGTCTGGACGCTGGACGACAGCCGCATCCTTTTTACCGCCACCACCGGCGCTGTGACGCGGATCTTTACGGTGGATGTCAAAGGCAGCCGGCCGCAAGCCCTCAGTCCGGCAGAAAAAACCGTCTATGGCATGAGTTATCATGCCGGGCTCGCCTGTTTGGTGATTGCTTTCAATGAACCCGGCAATATGGGTGATCTTTATTATGCTTTGGAGTCCGGCGCCGGGGAAAAACGTCTCACCGCTGTCAATCAAAGCTGGAATGAGGAAGTCTGGATTTCCTTGCCGGAGCAGTATGAATTTACCGCGGATAACGGCGTCAGGGTGGAAGGCTGGCTGCTGAAACCGTATGGCTTTACCGAAGGCAAGCAATATCCGATGGTGCTGGAAATTCACGGCGGACCTCATGCCACCTATGGTTTGGCTTTTAATCACGAAATGCAATGTCTCTGCGGTCTGGGTTATGCCGTGCTCTTTGTCAATCCGCAAGGTTCGATGGGTTACGGTCAGATGTTCAACAACGCAACCTATCATGATTGGGGCGGTCAGGATTATCGCGATCTGATGCTGGCCATCGAACAGGCTCTGCAAAAATGGCCCTGGCTTGATGCGGCGCGTTTGGGCGTGACCGGGGGTTCCTACGGCGGCTATATGACAAACTGGATGATCGGTCATACCGATATTTTCAAGGCTGCCGTGACCCAGCGTTCCACCAGCAACCGCTTTTCCATGTTCGGCACTTCCGATATGGGCTACAATAATGGCTCCTTTGAATTTGACGGCAATCCCTGGGTCAATTATGAACACTATTTGATGCACTCTCCGATTATGTATGTGGAAAATATCAAGACTCCGCTCCTGATACTGCACAGTGAAAACGATTATCGCTGTCCGATCGAACAGGGGGAACAGTTCTTTACGGCTTTGAAATGGTTGAAAAAAGAAGTGGTGTTCGTCCGCTTCCCCAATGAAAATCATGAACTCTCCCGTTCCGGCCAGCCCAACCACCGCATAGAACGTTTGAAACATATGATGGGTTGGTTCACCAAATATATGGCTCCGAACCAGGTTTAAAAACCGATACAGACCGCTTCCGGTTCGTTTTGCCGGCAGCAACCGGAGGGAGGTTCCCCTTTGCAGCCAAATCAGAAATATTATATTGATCTGCACTGTCACAGCACGGCTTCGGACGGGACGGACACGCCCAGCCGCCTGCTGGAACATGCCGCCAAAAACCGTGTCGATGTGCTGGCACTGACAGACCATGATACAATTGACGGCCTGGCGGAAGCAAAACTGGCAGCGGTCCGGCAAGGAATCCGCCTGATCCCCGGTGTTGAGATCAGCGCCTGTTTCTCTGGCGGGGAAATGCATTTACTGGGGCTTGGCCTGCAGGATACGGCCCGGCTGCGGATGTTCCTGCAGCAGATGGTCAGGAACCGCGATCAGCGTAATTTGGAAATTCTGGCAAAACTAAACCGGGAGGGATTTAAAATCACCTTGGCGGAAGTGCAGGCAATTGCCAAAGGGCGGATTGTTTCGCGTCCGCACATGGCGGCCGTTCTTCTCGCCAAAGGCTATGTCTCCAGCTTCCGGGAAGCTTTTGATCTTTATTTAGCCAACGGCGCCAAATGCTATGTGCAGCGCGACACGCCCACACCGGAGGAGAGCATTGCCGCCATTCTGGCAGCCGGCGGTGTGCCGGTACTGGCTCACCCCATTCAATTGGGTTTGAGCCGCAAGGCCCTGCGTCAGACACTGCTCAGCCTACAGGCAGCCGGTCTGCAAGGCATGGAAGTTTGGCACAGCGATCAGAACGGCGCAGTCCAGCATGACTTTTTAGAGCTGGCGGAAAGCTTGAGTCTGCTGCCCAGCGGAGGTTCCGATTACCACGGCAGCAACAAACCTCATGTCGCCATTGCCCGCGGCATTGACAAAAACATCTCGATCACCGATCATGCAATTGTAGAACGCCTGCTGCAGCAGGCAAGCGAAAATCAAAAAAAAAGATACGGGGAGGTTTTTTGATGCATAAAGTACTGTTAACCGGTTTTCAACCTTTTGGCGGCGAAACGGTCAATCCAGCCTGGGTAGCCGTCCGGGAGATGACCGGTAAGATCATTCTGGATCATGAAATTGTAACCGGTGAAATTCCGGTGGTCCGCTACGCCGCTTTAATCGCCACAGATCGGCTGATCGAGCATTATCAGCCGGAGATTGTAATCAATGTCGGTCAAGCCGGCGGCGCTCTGGTGATGCGGGTGGAACGGATCGGCATCAATTGCGACGATTATTCCATCCCTGACAATGCCGGCAATCAGCCAATAGGAGAAGCAATCGTACCGGATGGGCCGGCCGCCTATTTTGTGACGCTACCCATCAAAGCCATGGTAAAAGAAATGAACGGTGCCAATATTCCTGCCGAAGTCTCCAATTCCGCCGGGACTTATCTTTGCAATCATGTTTGCTACGGCGTTTCGCATCTGACTGCCACGAAATATCCCGGGATCCTCAGCGGATTCATCCACATCCCCTTCCTGCCGGAACAGGCTGCCGGTAAAAGAGGGCGTCCCAGCATGGCGTCGGCCACTGTCGTCAGGGGCCTGGAAGCGGCCGTCAGCGCTGCCATTCGTTACCGCAAAGGCGATATCGACGCCGAAGGCGGCGCATTGCACTAAAATCAGCGCCGCAGACAAAAAGCCGCTTTTGTTTTGCCGTGGTCAAAAAAATCCGTACCAATTTTTCAATTGGCGCGGATTTTTTCTTTTTTGCTGAACAGCCAAAATAAAAGCAGAATGAGACAAGCCCCTAAAACACAGCCGGACCAATCCAGCAGCAAATCACTGATTTGAAAGGCTCTGCCCCCGACAAACAGCTGATGTGTTTCATCGCTGAGCGCATAACCGCCACTGAACAGAATCGCCCGCCGCAGCGAATGCGCCGCTTGGCTCTGCGTCAAGGCAAGCTTGATCAGGCAGCCCAAAACGAAAAATAAACCGAAATGGGCGGCTGAGCGGACGAAGCTTTCATAGTATGCCAGCGTCTGGCGCGTCGGCGTCCGACCGAAAAAGCGCAGCAGCCGTTCGGTGACACTTAAGCTGGCCGCTGCCGAGACCGGAGCCGGTGCCTGCGAAAACGAAAAGATCAGCAGCATCCAGGCGATGACAGCAAACCAACTGAGTAAACGGCAAATCGCCTTTCTGTCCCACGCTTGACTCAAGCCAGTATCATTCTTCCGCCGCACCTGAATTCCTCCCCTTTATAACGCCTAAGTCAGCGGCGCCAGACGGTCTTCTTTGCGAAATTGCATCAGGTTATAAACAGATAAAGCGGTCGCCAGAAGGAAGGCCAGAGAAGCAGCCAGGAACGGCAGCCTGGGGTTGGCGGCAAAAACCAAACCGGAAAACAAGGGTCCGGTGCACATGCCCAGCGCTTTGGCTGCGTTGAAGACACCGGAGATCTCGCCTTTGCTGCTGCTATTGTTGCGCACAACGAGCGCCTGCTGAATGGGAACATAAATGGCATTGAAAATATAAAAGATCAAGGCGGAAGCCAGAAAAAAAACCTGGTCTTGGGCAATCACTAAAAAGATTAAAGAAACACCGCACATTGCGATGACCGGAATGATCGATTTGCGGCTGTCTGTATGCCGGTTAATCCAGATATTGATGGTCAGATTGGCCGTTAAGGCGATGATGCCGACCACAGCTTTAAAAATTCCGTTATAGGAAGGCGGAAAATTCAACTGCGCTTTCAAAAAGTAATTAAACGATTGATCCTGCGCATTGGTGGCAAAGCTGGTGATGAAAACGATGACTAAAAACATCAGCATGGAGCCGCGAACCAGATGAGACGAACGAATGATATTGCTGATTGGGTTAATTTCAGCCGGCGACAGACGCTTTTTGGAAAAGACCGTCTGCGTCTCGCCAACCAAGACTGAACTGATCAAAACAATCAACAGCAAACCGGCAACCTGAAGGTAGAAAACAATCCGCAAATTGCCTCCCCAGGAGGCTAACGCCAGATCACCCAGGAAACCGCCGATTAAATAACCGATGGCCGCGCCAATGGAAGTCAGAGCGGCAAAGATCGCCATATACTGCCCGTTGACTGCATTGTCCTTGGCGGCGGTTGCCAAATAAGCCATCACGCTGACAGCCTGCCCCGACAGAAAAGCACCGGCGATGAAACGCCCGATCAGAACGGTGACGGGACCGTTGGCTTGTCCGAAAAGAAATTGACCGGCCGCATAACCAACACAGGCAATCCCCAATGCTTTGACGTAACCGTAATTATCACCGAAACGTCCCCAAAAGGACGCCATAAGGAAGTTCGCCAGCGCCATCGCAGCAAAGGCCAACCCAAACATGGAGTCCGGACAATTGATTTTTTGCAGGAAGGTAGGCGTGATTGGATGAGCAAAATTGGATACGATACAGATCATAAAGTAATATGCCAAGAGTCGAAAAACGGATGCTTTACGCAAAAAGAAAACCTCCCGGATTGCCTGCTTGAAAAATGAATCGTTCTCCGAATGCAATGAATTGTGCAGCTTTGTTTTTACGAAGTCAAGCGCGGAGGAAAATCCTACTGTTTAGCGTGTAATTTGACAAAATAAAGCACCGACAGGCGGCAAAAAGGGTGGCAACGCCTCGCCAACAGACTATTCTCACTGCAGTTCGATACAGTAAAGTCCCTGCACGCCCCGCAAATTTCGTTGTTTTTGCTTTTGCGGCAAACGGGTATAATAAATCGCCTGCAGCTGCCAGCCTGCCGCGCCGGCCAACTCAGCCAGAATTTCATCCAGCCAACGACCGTTGACGCGGCGCTCTGCCACCGCCCAAACATTAC
>JAJFTT010000054.1 GCA_021372785.1 Negativicutes bacterium
GCCTGTGCCAACACCCCCGTCCCCCCGGAACACCCCGCCGTCTCCCTTGGCACGCTAAAACAGCAGCTCTCCCGGTTTATAGCCTGCGGGTAATTCCTCTTCCACTAAGAATTTGAAATTTTCATCACGCAGGATTGGTAAAAATGCTTCGTAGGGTACTGCGGAAAACTCAAAAATATAATTACTGGCGCCGAACCACTTGCCGTCTTTGCTGCCAAGATTCAAGTCTCTGGCAAATTTCGTATAATTCGAGCAATCATGCACCGCTACATCCCAGTTCTCTTGATCGGCTATTTTCATCAATTTCAACGTCAATTCCCGGCTCCAAATGGGCGAGAGATAACCCTGCCGGGCGATATACATGTTTTCACCATAGAAATTATCGATGTTATTCTCATTGAGGTGTAATTCGGCACAATTGATGAAATCGAGTTTTGTCGCTAAAATTGCTTGCTTTTTCTGAAAAAACGTTTCGAAAAATTCCGGCGTCATCGGAGTTTCAATGCCCACATTCGGAATATATTGCTTTGCTATTCTGATATTTTCAATGACTTGATCGGAACAGTTGGTAGCCCCCAGATTGAAACGCAGTTCGTCCAAACCGGCTTCCGCCAAGGCCTTTAGTGATTCTTCCGCCGCTAAAGTGCCATTGGTATAGAGATGCTGATAAACGCCGGCAGCATGGAATTTTCTGATCATCGTGTAATATTTTTCGATTTCCATAAACGGTTCTAAATAGACGTAGGAAACACCGGTGGGTTTCTGTTGGATGGCAAGCAGTAAATCGATATCCTTTTCATAGAATTTTGTCCCGCCAATGTCCCACATGTCTTCGCCAATGGGCGGCTGATCGGCAATTTCTCCATAGTTATAACAGAATTTACACTCCAGATTGCAATGATTCGTTTTCCGGATTGCCCCCAAACCAGTACCCAGCAGACAGGAACGACAGCCATTGGGAAATTTACTTTCATTCCCCACAAAAAGCGTTCTCTTTTGCAGATTTTTTAAACCCTTGATCTCGGCCATCAACAGTTCATTTCTATGATCAACTGCTGCCTCAATTTGGGCAAAAGTAGCAAAGATAATTTCCTGTTGCTTTTTCATAATATCCTCATCTTCCGGCAATTCCGAAAAAAACTCAAACCAACTCAAAGCGTCCTTTTTTGAAATTTTCATTTTAGATCCTCCACACATTTTTTATTCTCTGATGATCGCTGCAGACAATCCTCGTTTTCCCGCAATACGCTCGGGGCAAAACTGGCTTGCCAGAGAAATACAGGCTGCCGAGCTGTTGTCGATCGTCTTTTCTAATTCATTCCGGCAAAGCAATGGTTCCTTGCAAAACAACAACCGACTCTCCGATCAGCTGCACTCTCCCCTGCTCTACCAGCCTTAAGACGATTTCTCCGCCCCTTTGCGAGGCCTGATAGGCTCTTAACCGATCCTTCTTGAGTAAACTTGCCCAATAAGGCGCCAGCAAAGTGTGCACGGAACCCGTAACCGAATCTTCATCGACGCCTGCCCATGGATTAAAATAGCGGGAAGTGAAATCGTAAGGGTCCTTCCCAAGACAAGTAACGGCCACCCCTTTTATTTTGCTGCAGTTTACTGCTTTCATTCTTAGAAAATTTGGATCCAGCTGAAGAACATCAGCCAGTGTTTTCAGATGAATCACCAGTTTATTCGTATTTTTACCCCAAAAAATCGTTTCATAATGGGATATTCCCATTGCCTTCAATACTTCGAAGGGCGGATTCAGCCCGATTGGTTCATCACTTGGAAAATCAAGCAGAATACCCTCGCTGGATTTTTGGGCAGTAAGTTTGCCGCTTTTGGTTTCATAGAAAATTGTATCCCATTCAGCACCCAAATGATCAAACAAGACCTTAGAAACAGCAAGCGTGGCATGCCCGCATAATGCCACTTCTGTTTTTGGTGTAAACCATCTCAATTTGAAGCGGTTAGAAGATAACCTCGCTGCGCCAACGAAAGGTAAAACAAAAACTGTTTCAGACAAATTCATCTCCGCGGCAATCAACTGCATGTTCCTTTCACTTATTTCTTTTTCCAAAACACAAACACCTGCCGGATTACCCCGAAATGCTTCCTTTGTAAATGCATCAACCTGATAAAACGCTATCTGCATTTTAATCTTCTCCTCATTCGCCATATCATGCACCGGAGCGACAAGTCAAATAAAAAATTGACGATCAGGATGTGCCAAGGGGACGGGGGTGTTGGCACAACGATGTGCCAAGGGGACGGGGGTGTTGGCTCAGTTGGGCTGCATGCCGGGCATGAGCAGAATACTGCTGCTGTGCAGCGGCATTTTTAAATCACCCATTAAGGAAGCGGATATCACCGAACGTTTGCCGAAGCGCTGACGCAGCGTATCAATGGTCTCTTCCAATTTCATCTGGCGGTCGTGTTTTTGGTAGTCGTTCAGCAGGTCCAGTTGCAAAGGTTCTTCCTGAGGAATCAGGTTGATGGCTCTGACCGTAACCGCACGGATCGGCAGCTGCCATTGATAGTTTTCCTGGAAAAGGCTGCGGGCTTTGCAGGCGATTTCCATGATACTCTGGCTGGGCATGGCCAGCGGCGCCTGATACTGTTTGACGGTCAGATCATTGCTGCGGGTGGTAATCTGCACGCCGCAGGCCATCAGAGCGTGCGTGCGCAGCTTATAGCCGATATCCTGCGACAGTTCCAACATCACGTGCCAGACTTCCAGGCTGTTCTGCAGGTCTTCCACACAGGTAATGCCGTGCCCGATGGATTTGATTTCTCTTCTGAAATCGCTGGGTTGCACCGAAGCTTGATCGTCGCCGTTGGCAAAGCTCCAAATCTGGATGCCGTTGATGCCAAGCAGCTTGCGCAGCTTTTGCGGATCGGCCCTGGCCAGGTCGCCGATGCTGCGGATTCCGATGGCAGCCAGCTTTACGGTGGTGGAACGGCCCACATAGAGCAAATCGCTGACCGGCAGCGGCCACAGCTTTTCCCGAAAGTTTTCTATATCGATCACGGTGACGGCATCCGGCTTCTTCAAATCGCTACCCAGTTTGGCAAAGACTTTATTGAACGAAACGCCGATACTGACGGTCAAACCCATCTCATCTTTAACCAAATTGCGGATCTTCTCGGCAATTTCATAGCCTTCTGCAAAATTGGCACAAATCTTGCTGACATCCAGCCAGCATTCATCCATGCCGTAAGGTTCCACCCGGTCGGTAAAGCGGCCGTAGATTTCCCGCACCGCTTCGGATGCTTTGACAAATTCATTGTAATTGGGCGGCAGCAGAATCACTTGCGGACAGAGGCGTTTGGCCTGCCAGTTGGCCATGCCGGTTTTAATGCCGGCTTCCTTGGCCAATTGCGATTTGGCCAGCACAATGCCGTGGCGATCATCGGCACAGCCGCAGACTGCCACTGCTTTGCCCTTAAGGGAGGGGTCGAGCATGCAGGCGACCGAAGCGTAGAAGGCGTTCAGATCACTGTGTAAAATGATGCGGTTGCTTTTCATGCAGAAGGCCTCCTTTCCTGGAAGTAGGTGCATAGCGGAAGTTTGTAGAAGTTATCCTTTCTTGATCTTAGCAACTGAACGAAGTTTTGTCAAGGAAGTTCAGTCAAAAATAAGCAACTTTCTTCTTTTTTTATGCTTGACAAGCCGTATTTCATGAAGTATAATGAAGATAACTTCTATATACTTCGTTTTACATTCATAATGACACGAAACCGAAAACTTCTATCTGCCATAAGGAGGATGAATCATGCAACGCTTTGCCGAAAAACTCAAAGCCGCCCGCGCCGCAGCCGATCTCAGCCAAGCCGCCCTGGCCGAACAGGTGGATATCTCCATTCGCTCCATTTCCGCTTATGAAACGGGCAAGGCTATTCCGCGCGGCTCGACCATGCGCAAGCTGGCCCGAGCCCTGGCTGTTTCCCTGGAATACCTGACCAACGACGAAGTGACCGACCCCAAGGCCGGCATGGCGAAAGAAATTGTGCTGGAAGATATTCGCGGCCGCTACGGCAGCAAAGGCGTCGCCGAGGCGGACATGCTGCTGCAACGCAATCGGGCTCTCTTCGCCGGCGGCGTGCTGTCCCAGGAAGCCAAAGACGCTTTCTTCCAGGCCGTGATGACGGCTTACGTCACCTGTAAAGAAGAAGCCAAAGAAACCTTCGGACACAAGAAAGATGAGGAATAGATACCATGTCTATCTCCACAATCAGCCAGGAAGTTCGTAAGATTCTCAGCAAATACGATGAAAGCAATGTCTATCGCCTCTGCCGCGCCATGAAAATTACCGTGCTGCCCTCCCCCATGGGTGAATTTGCCGGTGCCTGCAAGGGCTTCTATCTCAGCCAATCGCGCAGGCAGGTGATTATGGTCAACAGCAATTTGCCGGAAGATCTGCAGAGAATCATTGTCGCACACGAATTGGGCCATGCCGTGCTGCACCGGCGCTTAACCGGTATTAAAGCTTTCCACGATTTTGAAATGTTTGATGAAACGTCGCAGCTTGAATTTGAAGCCAATATTTTTGCCGCCGATCTGCTGATGCCGGACGAAGACGTTTTGGCCCTGCTGAACGACGATATCTCTTTTTTCGCTGCCGCCAATCAGCTGCAGGTGCCGGCGGAATTGTTGGATTTTAAATTTCGCGTTTTAAAACGCAAGGGGTTTCAGGTCATCGATCCGCCAATGACGGCCAATTCCGATTTTTTAAAGAGGGTGAGGTGAACAGGATGGAAAATTCAGCGAAGGTATATGTCGGCGTGATCGCTTCTTTTGATCCGGAAGGCATGCTGCTGCCGCAGGTCATCACCTGGGAAGACGGCACGCAGTATCCAATCGACCGTATTCTCGATATCCGCCCCTCATATGCTGCCAAAGCCGGCGGTCAGGGAGATCGTTATATGGTGCGCCTGGGTGATCATTACAGCTATCTTTTCTTTGAACGCAGTGCCGCCACCCAGGGCAATCAGCTCGGCCGTTGGTTTGTTGAACGCAAACAGGCCTGAAGAAGGCAGAGCGGCGAACCCCAGCCTCGCCCGCCTGAAAGGAGTGCTTCCCCTTGTGCGGCAGATACTATGTGGAACCAGAAGAAAATGCGTCTGAAATGCAGCGGATCCTGGCAGACCTGAACCGCCGTTATCCCGATTCCAAACTGCTGCCGCTGATGCGTTTGGGTGAAATTTTCCCCTCTCAAATTGCCCCGGCCATGGCCAACAGCAAAAACCAGACGGCGCGGCCTTTTCTGATGAAGTGGGGTTATGCCGAAGCTGAGCGCCCCCTGATCATCAACGCCCGCAGCGAGAGTGCTTTGGCAAAACCACTGTTTCGCGAGAGCATGCGGCTGCGGCGCTGTCTGATTCCGGCCAACCACTACTTTGAATGGCAGAAAACGCCCGAAGCCAAACTGAAATACTGCATCGCCCCGGACGAACAGCCCGTATTTTATATGGCAGGAATTTATCGTCTGGAAGCCAATCGGGAGTTGCCGTCTTTTGTCATTCTCACCTGTGATGCAGCGGAAGAAATTAAATTCATCCATCCCCGCATGCCGGTCATTTTACCCAGAGAGCAGCTGGTTGCCTGGCTGAACCCTGCCGCCGATGTGCAAAGTATCCTGGCGGCAGCGCGCAGTAAAATGATCTATCAAAAGAGTTCGTAAAATAATAGCAACGAAACGGTTGCTGCAAAATGTTTCTGGTGCGCTGCTTCGTTACTCTGCCCAACGATTACGTTGACATCTTATCACCACATCGTCTCATCCTTCGTCCCTCGTCTATCTCCCCAACAATTACATTGACATCTTATCAGCACATTTCCCCGTTCGTCGCCCTCTCCCCATCAATTATGCCAACATCTTATCTTCACATTTCCCAAATGTAGGGAACGGTCTTGACCGTTCCACCGTTCCTTCGTTCCGCCGTTCTCCGTCCCCTTCGTCCCTTCACTCCTCCGTCGCCCTCTCCCCAACAATTACATTGACATCTTATCCTCACATTTCCCCGTTCGTCGCCCTCTCCCCATCAATTATGCCAACATCTTATCTTCACGTTTCCCAAATGTAGGGCACGGTCTTGACCGTTCCGCCGTCCCTTCGTTCCTCGTTTCTTTCGTCCTATCGTCTTTTATCGTCCCCTCCGTCATGCTCCATCGTCTCTCAACTCAACAATTATGCCAGCCCAACATCTTATCTTCACATTTTCCAAATGTAGGGAACGGTCTTGACCGTTCCGCCGTCCCTTCGTCTCCTCGTTTCTTTCGTCCTATCGTCTTTCATCGTCCCCTCCCGCCATGCCCCATCGTCTCTCAACTCAACAATTACATTTACATCTCATCATCACATTTCCCCCTTCGTCGCCCTCTCCCCATCAATTACGTTAACATCTTATCTTCACATTTTCCAAATGTAGGGAACGGTCTTGACCGTTCCGCCGTTCCACGTTCCTTCGTCTCTCCGTTTCTACCGTTCCGCCGTTCTCCGTCTTCCATCTTCCCACGCCTCTTACGCCTTCGCCGTTCCTTAACACAATATGTACACCACAAAGCACTGTATCCTCGCAGGAATCATCTTCCCGCTGAATACAGTGCCTTCTATATGCCACTCGACAATATTTAAATGTCCTAATCAATCTGTGCCAACACCCCCGTCCCCCTGGAACACCGTCCCCCTGGAACACGTCTCAATCTGTGCCAACACCCCCGTCCCCCTGGAACATTGAAGTCTGCTCGGCACGGAAAAAGCCATGCTCAATTTTCTCCTCACCGTCTTGCGACAGCGTTTCAATGCTGGAAAGCGGACGGCTCTTGATGACAGCTTTGATCAAGATGTCAAAACAAGCGGTAATGTCGCACTTGCTAATGTCGGACAGGCAAATGAGTTGAACATGAAAATGACGTGCAATTTCAAACATCGGTTTTAAAAGATGAGCTGAAGTGATAGGCCCAAAGGGATTATCCAGAATCAAGACACTGCTCAGACTCTTGTCACTCATCACAGTGGATGTATTGCGCGAATAGCTCATCAACGCCAGAATGACAGCAAAATAAATCACGAATTTTTCCCCGCCGGAGTTATTGATCTGTGTTTCCTCCCAACTGCGGTATTTGCAGTTTTGCGGATTGGAATCAATTTTGTAGACCTGCATCGTGATATTTTCTCTGCCGATATAACGATTTAAAAGATTCCGGCTGCCAACCACGCGATTCGCCGCCTTGTCCAATTCAAATTCTGACGGTTCGCCGGAAAGCAGAGCAATGATATCACTGACACCGCGGTTGATTTCGTTTTCAACTGAAGCATATGCCACGTTTTCATCCACGGCATCCGGCAAATCAAACCTCAACATCAACTGCCTGGCGCGGTTATCGAATAACTGGACTTTGGAGCTTTCGGAAAGCTGACGAAGCTGTTCGTAAATCTGTTTCCCTTGGATCACACATTGGTGCACGAGATCTGCATGACTGCTATCGATATCTTTCAGATCGGCTGTAATCTGAGCAATTTTCTTTTGGGTTGTATCGAGGCTGGATTTTACCTGTTCGAGGATCGTATAGTAACGATCGCCTTGTCCATTATCAGAGCGCACGAGTTCAAAAATGCTATGAATTGCAGATTGGAATCGCTCATTGCCAACAGCATAGCTGGCTTCCAAGCGGCGCAGTGTTTCCATAAATTGCTGCTCTGCCTCTTGAAATGCCTTTTTACTTTGTTTGACTTTTTCACTGATCTCTCTTTTTTGCAGCATCAGGTTCGCTTCCAACACAATTTCCGTTATCTTATTCGTCTGCGGATAGTCCTTGCTCTCGGACTGCAGCATCTCCAAGCAATTGCGCGTCGTAATCAGCTGGCGTTCCGTTGTTTTTCTCTCTGCTTCCAATCCCTGTTTGCTTGCTATTTTTTCCTGCAAACGCTCCTGAAAGCGTGAACCGATTTGTTCCTTGGCGAGCGGCTCCTCCGCCAATTCTCTTACGGCTGACAAACTTTGTTTAAAACTCGCCTCAGCCGTCGCACACTGCTTGCCACCTTCTCGAATCTTGATCTCGATTTCATCTTTTAACCGATTCAGTTGTATCTTGGCAGCGCTGAGTTCCTGTTCCAACTGCTGCGAATAAGCAACACCCTGATATAAGGCAGCCTCGCAATGACGCTTATCCACTTCCGCCTGGGCATTTTTCTTTTCCTGCAGTTTTCCTTCCAGTTTTGCCTGCAGTACAGCCAGAGAATCATTTTGATTCTTGATTAAAATATGGTATTGAGCCATCAGATCCCGCCAGGAACCCTGTAAAAGTTCCGCTTGCGGAGCGTCTTTTACCTCGCTCCATACTGATGTCAGCTCAGCCAAGCGAGCCTCCAAGCTTTTCAGCAAATTCTCTGCCTGCTCTCGCCGGGAACGTCCTTGTTCGCATTCGTTCTCCAACTTCTTTGCAGAGATTTTATCCGCTTCCGCTTCGGCCAATGCCTGATAATATTGCCGATAGCTGATTTCAGTCCGTTCAATTTGTGCTTTTAAAGCCTGCAGCGTCTCAAACCAATTGCGATAACAGCGCAGATCTTCTGCAATTTTCTTTTCGAATTCGCGGCTGGCGGCCTGCCGCTCTTTTAATTGGACCTGCTCATTCTCTAATCGTTCTCTGTGCTTTTTTTGCATGCTCAGCTCATTTTCAGTCAGTCGCAGCTGCTCTTCCTGCGTGGCCAACCAAGTAGCTTCATAATTGAATGCTGCTACGATGTCCAAGGCAAGCCGGAGCGCGCTCAAGCGCTCCCGGCCTTGATCCATATCCGCAAGACACTTCTGCTTTTTTGCTTCCAGTTTTTCCAGGTAATGCTCTTTGTCACTAAAGTACTCTTCAGAATAAAAAGCCAGCGCAACCCGCTTTTCAGACTGGATGGCAAGCAGTTTTTCCATTTGCTCGTAACTGAACAGCGGTACCATCGCCGGCAGCCAGTCCGCAGGTTCCGCCTGCAAAAGAGTGTCAAGCGCTTTCGCATCCAGCAAGAGGCCATAAGCTGCTTCCGGATAATTCTGCAGAATCTCCAGACAGTGTTCTTTCGTCAGATTGCCATTGCTCACCGCACTGAGCAGATATTGCTCACAAGTCTGATAATTCACACCGGTGCCACTCATATAATCGATCACCGCTTTGGGCACATGCACTGTTCCGCTTTTTACCGCCGCCAATTCTTCTTCTGCAATCGTCACTGCTCTTTGCAGCTTGGCTTCAGTGGCATGAGACAAATTGATTTCCGCCTGCAAATAGTCTGAAAAAAGCGTTGTAAAACGATTGGCAAAACTCAGATTGTATTGTTCTGAAATACGCAGAATACTCTGCTCTGCCGCTTTGTATTGGCCGATTAACCGCGCTATCTGCTCCTTGGCAGCGATGACCTGGCGCTGTTTCTCTTCACACTCCCCTATTTTCAGAGGGATTTTCTCCAGTCGCTCTTCTATTTGTTTTTGCAGTTCACTGTTTTCTTGTTCTTCTGTCTGCAACTTTTCTTGCTCGATCAGCTTCGCCACTGCGCTAGCATTCAGCGTTTCCGGATCATAGCTTCCATCCAGCCGCCGGTCAACTTTCACTTGCAAACCGGCAGCCAATCTTTCCAGTTCCTCTTCGGCAGATTCCAATTTTCCATTCAACCGAGATGCCGCTTTATCGCTTGTTTCGGCCGCTGCTTTGGCGGTTTGCACGGCTTTCAAGAGTTGCTCGTGTTGCCTCCTCAGAACCGCAGCTTCTTCCGCAAGCTCACTTTGCTCTTGCCGGCAGTGTGGCAGCTCAGCTGCGATAGCGCAAGAACTGGAATAACGCAAGCCAGCCAGTTGCTGCCCGGCTTCGCTGTCGCTTTCTTTTTGTTCTATTTCGCTGCGCAGCGCACTCAATTCATTCTCCAGTTTGCGCATCCGCTCTGCATACATCGCACATTCCTGAATCAAAAGGCTTTGCTCCGTACTCGCCAACTCATTTTTCAGTTGATTCTCTTTCGAATGCAATTCCGCCAGAGCAGCAGACAAATCATCAAAAATCGCTTTGGTTTTGTAAAAATCTGCCGAAGCACGCTCCAACTTGATCTGTAAAACTTCCGTCTCCACAGCGGCAAGCTGGCTGCTGATTTCTTCTATCTTTATTTCCAGCGTTTTCACTTCTGTGCTCAAAGCTGCCAAAAAACCAAATAAGCAATGGATGCTTTGCTCATACTGATCGTTCAGAGTCCAGAGTGTTTCCACCGTCGTCTGCTCGCGTTTCATCTCTTCTACGAAACGTGTTGCCGTATCTCGGAGCAGGATTTTCTCTTTTTGTTCGCTGAATTGTTTTGCATAATTGCGAAACATGCGGCGCAGGGAATGGTCTTCTGCCTGATTTTCGGCAGCATTCAGCTTGGCTTCTATGGTGGGGAGAAATAGTTTGTCAATAATCGTTGCTGCCCGCTTGAATTCGCCAAAGAATTTACTCATGCCGCCTTCTTCGGCATTGATCCGACCAATTGTGTTTTTCCATTCGCTCTGATAAATGCCATATTCCGTCAGCCTGCTTCGCCAAGACGCCGTGTCATCCGAAGAGAAATACTCCAGAGCGCCGCTACTTCTTTTGGCCAGCAAGCGGACAAAATCAAAACTTTCCGCTGTGAAATGATGATCTTCTTTTCGAGCTAACGGCATGCTGATGATATTATATTGTGTACGGTAATTACTATAATTGCTGAGAAAAGTATAATATTTTACCTGCACCCCGCGCGTGTTGTCTTCGTCAGATGAGGAAGTCTCACCGGCAGCCAGAGCAATTCCGGTCAGCAGCTTTTCCGAACTGTTATCTTTGTTCCATTCCAAAAGGATAAAACAATGATCGGTTGATTTCGTAAAAAAGCTTTCGATTTTCCGGCCGGCAACCTGCGCTTTGGGAAGAATCGGCTGCATCATCAATTGGACCAACACCGATTTCCCGCCGCCATTGGCTAAATTGATCAAAGTATTCAGCGCTTTGTTGGAATTAGCGTTACAAAAATCAAATAACTCGTCCGAAATTAAACGTTTGCCGTCATTGAAAGAAAAATTAACAATTCGCACCCGGTTAATCTGAGGCATGCTCGGCTCCCTTCTGCATCCAGGCATGAATTTCCGTCACCCGTTTTTTCATCAAAAAATAAGGCATCAGGTCACGCATTTTTCTGGTGGGAAAAATCCTATCTTCATCCTGTGTGAATAATTCGTCTGTTTTAAACTTGAGCAGAATTTTATTGAGCAACCCGTTTTTGGTATCAATTTTATTGGAGTCCGTTTCGCCTTCCAGCTTACCCAGCCAAGAAGAGGCCAGCGCCTTGAAATTCTCACTGTAATCTGTCTGCTGGTTTTCACCCTCCAGCAAGTTGGCTTCTGTCTGCTGACAATGCTCCGTGAACCGCTCTAAAAAGGCTTCTCTGCTAATAAACTCCCGCTGCTGCGGATCATTTCCTTCACCGCCGAAAAACTCAAAAATCAGATAAATCGCCAGATAATTCAGCAGATATAAATCGCGTATTCTGACATCATTTGTCGCCCTAATATCTTTGCGATAATCAATATTGTCCTTGAGAAATAACTCATTATCCTGACTTGGAATCAGGTAAGCCCGGCTGCCCGTTTTCATAATCTCAAAACGAAGCACCTCTTGGAATTCATTTAACTCGTCCATCACGTCTGCTTCTTCGGCATAACTCCAGATCATCGGATCATCCGCGCGGTCAATCCAACCCTTTTTCAAAAAAGCCTGATACACCTCTAATGTCTTGCGATTCATTTGATTACCTCAATTTCAAAATCAGTCAGCGTAATATTTCTAGTTTCTTCGCCTCTTTGTACCAAAAAGCTGCATTCCTGTTCCAGTTTACTAAACACGATCTTCTTCATCCGATGGTCTTCCGCCGGTGTTCTTGCTAAACACCAGGCTAATTCAAATTCACCCAGTGGTTCCACTACGATTTCGTTGGCAGCCTCCCAACCGGCAATGTCCAATTCCTGCATGGCATACATCGAAAGCAGCACCTGCGGTAGCGCATTCTCACTGCAGAAATTCATTATTTCCAAAATGCTGAGCGACGCGATATATTCACTAACGGTAAAGCGTGTTTTATCACTGGCGTAATGAAAGAAATGGCGACAAATCAGACTAAACCGAAGATTACGCGCTTCCTGGCGGATTTCTTCGTGATTTTCTCCTTCGCTCAAATCAAAACCTTCCTCCGCTTCCGCCTCTTTCAATTTCCGCTGCGGAGCGTAGAAATTTTCGATGCTGAAATAATCGTTGAAGAGCGGTTTGGTAAGAGGAAACAAAAGATATTTCGCTGCATCCCCCAACGCATCCCCTAAATGGCGAAGTGGTTCCATCAATTCCTCTTGCATATTGAACCGCTTGTAATTCAGCATGACATAACTTTCGTCCAGCAGCTGGCTGTAAGAATCCGCCAGAGAAGATTTTTTATTGATCAATACTCGTTGTTCACTGACCGTCAGTGCAATATTGCGCAAAATCTCATCCAACTGGAATTTATGCTTTTGCGTTTCTTCCACATTCACACCGGTTTCGATGGCCTCTGCCAATTTTGCCGATTGCTCTCTGGCGTTTTTCTGGATGAGCTCCAATTCCAGATATTCGTTGTCCAAAAGGCTACGCACGCGCAGGATGATTGCTTCGTATTCATCCACCGTAATTTTAGCCAAGCTTTCACGACAGCGAAACAAAAAATCGTCCATGCTGGTCTTCATATTGCGGATGCGGTTGACCAACTCGCGGCTCTGATCCAGCGCTTTCGCGTAATTGTTGCGCTTCATATACTCTGTCATCCGAAAACGAGTCACGGAATAATCCAATTCGCTTTCAATTTCTTTGGAGCGATAAAGGAAATCGAAGGCGTCATCCGTCAAATGATAGCTGCCTTTTTCTTCGTTAAGCAGCCGGATCGTCATATTCGCAAAACTTTCGCTGCGGCTGTAAAACGTACGATATTCGGCCAACACACCACCGTTTTGCAGAATTTCAATCACAATATGTTTAGCCAATAACTCTGCATCCACTCTAGACTCGGGCAGAATTTCTGTGATTTCCTGAATAAACCTCGCTATGTCACTCATCGTGCATTTTTTCTCGTCGCTCAGGGTACGATCCATGATAAAGACCAGCACTGCCAAGACCAGATTATCCAAAATCATGCGGTCTGGAATCATGATTCGGATGGACTCCGGATATTTGTATTCAAGCAGGCTCTTGACAATATTGATGAATTTCATACGTTTCTCAAAATCGGCAAGCAAATCCGCCGTCTCTCTCCTGAATGCCATCTTCTTACCTCATGCTTTCCAACAGCACCGCATAAGAAACGACCTCTTGCGGCACCCTCTTGTTTTGCTCCAAATAGATGGTCAGTTCCTGCTGCGCTTGTTCAGAAAACAAGGTGAGGATTTCGGTATAATCCATTCTTTGCTCGCGGTGATCTTGGCTATTTGGGACAACCTGATTGCGGACACGCAGCAGCATCTGCTCATAGCCTGCGGTAAAGAGGCGAATGTTCATTTCCGGGTTCGCACGCACCACACGTAAATAGATGTTCAGACCTTCGCGATCGATATCACCCCAATAAAGAAAATCGACCGCGGCTCCTTTAAAAAACTGCGCATAGGAAGTGACCGCGCCTGGTTCGCTGACGCGGTTGCCGCAGCCGAAAACAACACCATCCAGCGCCACTCCGAACAGCGTGGCCGCATGGTCCTCAAACATCCTGCGCCGAAGATTAAACCAGATATCCTTATTCTCACAGATCAGCAGCGTCATTTTTTCTTTTCTGATTGGAATGTAATCCGGAAAGCAGTAGTCAGGCGTATCGTAAAACTGTAAGGTATCGCTCGTGATGCCAAGACGGACTAAAAAGTCAATGAAATCTCGCTCGTCCAGCGTCTTCTCTTCTCCGAAGATTTGAAACGCACGTTCCTTTTTGGAAATTGGTATCGTCCCAGCGTTTGCGTTAAAAAAATAGCGGTTCAATCGCAGCAAATTCGCCTGATGCTTCTGGTATTCCTGTGGCTTTCTGCGCAAATAACCATTACTTTGCAGCTTAGGGTGCAAGGCATCTATGGTAGCAAACTCATTGCTGTAATCGGATTGCTCCGTTAAAATTCGATACTTCAAATAGACCGGAAAGCTTAAATTACCGTTGGTCCCTGAAGAAAAGATCGGCAGAAGTACACCGTCATTTTCACAAGCTTTGATCGAGCGATATAGTTCTTCATCCGAACAAAAAGCCATCATTTGTTTGATCTCGTCTTTGCTGATGGTTTTCTTGTTCTTACTTTTTAATTCATGACTTAAATCCATCCATACCCCTCCAAATGAAACTGCAATGTCAAAGAATTAGCACGCGGATATATCTTGGCATTCGGATTCTTCACATCAGTATACCATGCTTTTATGAATAATTCTATGACATTTAGGCAAAGTATGATCTTGTATGGAATGCCCAAAACTATTCGCTGCTTCTTTGTCTCTTCGCCTATTCGCTTCTCGTCCCCTCGTCTCTTTCCCTAGCAATTACATTGATATCTTATCCTTTATATTTCCCCGTCCGTCGCCTCTACCCCCAACAATTACATTGACATCTTATCCTTAACATTTCCCCTTCGTCGCCCTCTACTCATAAATTGCATTGGCGTATTAGCAACACATTGTCCAAATGTAGGGAACGGTCTTGACCGTTCCGCCGTTCTCCGTCCCTCGTCTCTCCGCCCAACAATTACATTGACATCTTATCCTTAACATTTCCCCTTCGTCGCCCTCTACTCATAAATTGTATTGGCGTATTAGCAACACATTGCCCAAATGTAGGGAACGGTCTTGACCGTTCCGCCGTTCCTCGTTCTCCGTCCCTCGTCTCCCCGTCCCTCGCCTCTCCGCTCATCAATTACGTTTGCATCTTATCCTTACATTTTCGTCCGTCGTCCGTCGTTCCTCTCCCCAACAATTACGTTTGCATCTTATCCTTACCATTTTCCTCCGTCGCTCTCTGCCCATCAATTACATTAACATCTTATCTTTAACATTTGCCCGTCCGTCGTCCGTTGTTCCTCTCCCCATCAATTACGTTTGCACCTTATCCTTACCATTTACCCGTTCGTCGCCCTCTACTCATAAATTGTATTAGCGTATTAGCAACACATTGCCCAAATGTAGGGAACGGTCTTGACCGTTCCGCCGTTCCTCGTTTCTACCATTCCGCCGCCTCCGTCTCCTTCGTTCCTCGTTTCTACCGTTCTGCCGTTCTCCGTCTTCCATCTACCGTCATCCTCACTCATCCATTAACACAATATGCTAATAACAAAGCACTGTATCTTCACTGGAATCATCTTCCGCTGAATACAGTGCTTTCTATATGCCACTCGGCAATGTTTTTATCCAATTTAATCTGTGCCAACACCCCCGTCCCCCTGGAACATTAACATCTTATCCTTACCATTTACCCGTCCGTCGTTCCTCTCCCCATCAATTACATCGACATCATATCCTTAACATCGCGCAAATGTAGGGAACGGTCTTGACCGTTCCGCCGTTCTCCGTTCTCCGTTCTCCGTTCTCCGTTCTCCGTTCTCCGTTCCGCCGTTCTCCGTTCTCCGTTCTCCGTTCCGCCGTTCTCCGTTCTCCGTTCTCCGTTCTCCGTCCTCCGTCCCTTCGTCCCCTCGTCTCCTCTCGTTCCTTCTTTCTCCTCCATCTCATCGCCGTTTCTTTTCTCCCTCCCTTAACAAAATATGTACATCACAAAGCACTGTATCCTCGCTGGAATTGGAATCATCTTCCTGCTGAATACAGTGCTTTTCACATGCCACTCGACAATATTTAAAATCCATATCAAGCTGTGCCAACACCCCCGTCCCCCTGGAACAGCAAATAAATGTTCTCTATAATCTTCATTAACTCATCAAAATCACCATTTCTTATACCTAAGCTTTGCAAATCTGGTCTGTCTATTTTAATCAATTCAATAAACTGTCGTACATCAGATTTGATTTCTTCCTCTATTTCCATATGAGTCGAAGAAGTAGTGTTTATCAAAAGCCTAAAGATATCATTTTTATGCTTCTTGATATTTTTTGAATCTACAGCTTCATCATTTTCCTTTCTTTGTTTTAAATCAAGCCAAGCTTTGATCTTAAACAGAATCACTGTTTCTATATTAAGCACAGAAAAACCATCTACGGTTCGTTTTCCTCTCAGTAAAGACTCATAGTATGTATCGTTCAATAAAATGGCCGAAAGGCTGATGATGTTATCATCTATATGTATTGGTGTACAACCGGTTTCGAATTTCAAATTCATATCACCCGGTTTTCTGCTGAAGAGCTCTATCATCTTCGGAAAACCTAATTCGATCGGTGAAGTGAATCGATAAAATTGATTTTTTTCGCTGCTTTTTCCCCGATGCTCATAACCACCGTCTTCGATAAATCGCCAGAACATTTCTCCAAAACTTAAATCGATTGCCTCTATAATTAACACAATGTCTAGATCTTTAGTGGCTCTAAAAGAGGTACCTAATTCATTCATAAGAAGATCGCAAGCGGTTCCTCCAATGAGAACATATTGATTTAAATGATTACCAAAATACTCTTTGAATTTCTCTAACCCGTATACCATGGTTCACCTCGTAAAACCTCATCGAGTGCCTGTTCTACCCTTTCATCTTTATCGTCCTTTAGAGAGGCATATAAAGACAACATATCCACATATTTACTTTCAGTGAATTGTTTTGGATTGTAATCCCAGATTTCAAGTTCCACTAAATTTTCATCTTTTATAATATCGCTATTTGTGATAATCTCAAGCTCTTCTTTATCAAATTGCTTACGACTTATTGCTCTTACGAGATGTCCTGGTGGATTCATCATCGAAAGCTCTGCTAGTGCTTCAAGCCCTGCTACCAAAGTATTCTCGGGTGCTCTCTTAACATAAACCACTTTCTTCACCGGAGACTTTATATAACTACGCCCTATTTCAAAATACTCAGGATCTGGAATCCTTCGATATTCCTTACTCCGACCTGTCATTCCCGCAATTTCGTATGTGATCAGTTTCACGTTATGCAGGTCATTCAATATCCGGGAGGCAGTCATTCCTGTTATACCCATTTTTTCAGCAAACGTTAATGTATTGAGTACTGTATCTTTGTGATATAAAAAAAACAGATATGCAACTTGCACTGAAGTAGAGAAATTAAGGATTTTTTTTACTCCATCCCTATTTTGAGGAGTTCTACTTAAGTCAAGCCCTAAAAAAGGTAAATACATTTGACCATTCTCAATGACGAATGGAATGCGATTTTCAATTAAGCTTCTTCTTCTATAAGCGGTGATTTCTTTGTAATATAGAACCGGTTGCTGATTCGATAATTCTTCAATTCGCTTGATCTGTTTTTGAATCATATCAACGCCAGGCGCCTCTTCAATAATTTCAAGCAACACACAAGAGGTATCAAGGATCGTCATCTCGTGGAAAAGATAAATATTTCTTAGAAAAATTGGAAACTTTTCTTTGTCTTTCCATGGACTAATCCTGACCCGATCATCAATGTTTTCTCTTAAATACTGCTCTATAACCTTTGTCAAATGCCTCACCTCCTAATACAATGTTGTTTGCTATTAATATAACACTTACTCTGTTATATTGCAAGTTAATATAGTTATATTATGATTTGAAATTTGCTCACCCGAATTGAAAATCTAAAATAAACTCTTCTTTCCCCTCCCTTAACACAATATGTACATCACAAAGCACTGTGTCCTTGCTGGAATCATCTTCCCGCTGAATACAGTGCTTTTCACATGCCACTCGACAATATTTAAAACCCACATCAAGCTGTGCCAACACCCCCGTCCCCCTGGAACATCAGTTATATCTTATACAACAGTATATTTTACGTTGACTAAAAGATATATCTGATGTAAAATATAATCACCATGAATACGGAGGTGTTCCGAATGATTAAACGAGAACGATATCTCAGTCAATTACGCGGCTTTATAGATCAGACAGAGGTAGTAAAAATCATCACAGGCATCCGTCGAAGCGGTAAGTCTGTGATGCTGCAACTAATACAACAAGAACTCCTGGAAAGAGGTGTTCCGAAGAGCAACATCCTCTCTTATAACTTCGAGGATATGACCTTGCGTCAATACAAAGATGCTAACGTTTTGCACGATCACATAAAAGAAAAAATTGAACATTGCAAAGGCCGCGCTTATTTGTTTCTTGACGAGGTTCAGGAAGTTGACAATTGGGAAAGCTGTGTCAACTCTCTGCGTGTAAATTCCGATGTAGACATCTACATTACAGGTTCCAATGCTAAGATGCTTGCCGGAGAATATGCTACACTCCTGGCAGAGCGGTATATAGAAATTCAAATCTATCCGTTTTCCTTCCAGGAATATTGTATTGCAATCATTGAAAAACAACCCAACCTTTCTACGGCGGAATGCTTTCAGAAGTATTTGGTTACCGGCGGCATGCCCTTTCTGATTGCTGTTGACGCAGACGAAAACACTGCTAAACAATATTTAAGTGACATTTTTGCGTCTGTTGTGATAAAAGATATTATGAAACGAAACAACTTTCGGGATGTTGATCTTTTGGAACGAATTATCCTGTTTGTGATGGCTAATATTGGCAGAACTTTTTCGGCTACCAGTATTTCAAAATTTCTAAAAAATGATCGTCGCAAGGTTGCCCCCGAAACCGTGATCAACTATTTAAAAGCTTGTGAGGAAGCTTATCTGTTTCATCGTGTCGGTAAGCTTGATCTTGTGGGAAAGAAAATCCTGCAGGTCAATGAGAAATACTATATCTGCGATCACGGTATCCGCGAAGCTGTATATGGTAATAATCAGCGAGACATTGAGCTAGTGCTCGAAAATATGGTCTTCTTAGAATTGCTGCGTCATGGTTATAAAGTAACCGCAGGCCGCATAGGCGAAAAAGAGATTGATTTTGTTGCTGATAAAGCAGGCCAGCGTATTTATGTGCAGGTTTGCTATCTGCTTGCTAGTGAAGATACAGTTCAGCGTGAATTTGGGGTGTTTCTGGACGTTTCGGATAACTTTCCAAAATATGTGGTTTCCTTGGATGAATTCAATTTTAGTCGTGAAGGCATTGAGCATAAAAACATCCGCGACTTTCTGCTCATGGAAATGTAGGGAACGGTCTTGACCGTTCCGCCGTCCCCTCGTCTCCTCCCCCGTCGCCCTCTCCCCAACAATTACATTAACATCTTATCCTTAACATTGTGCAAATGTAGGGAACGGTCTTGACCGTTCCGCCGTCCCCTCGTCTCCACCTCCGTCCCCTCGTCCCTTCCGTCCCCTCCATCTCATCACTGCTCCTTTGCCTTTTCCCTTAACACAATATGTACATCACGAAGCACTGTGTCCTTGCTGGAATCATCTTCCGCTGAATACAGTGCTTTTCACATGCCACTCGACAATATTTATAACCCACATCAAGCTGTGCCAACACCCCCGTCCCCCTGGAACACTGAAAATAGCAAATATGACGGCACCGAACAGTTGAACCTGTTCAACGAAGCCGAAGCGGAACGGGTAGTGATCAACCCCGAGCCAACCGTGGAAAGCATCACTTACCAACGCAAAAAGAAAAAAGGCAGCCGCGAGGCTCTGCTG
>JAJFTT010000055.1 GCA_021372785.1 Negativicutes bacterium
GGAGAAAAGTATTACCGGGAACAAGCGGAGCTTTATACACAAAATAGTCTCGATGTTGTCTGCCGGATGCTGGCGGATGACGAAAAGGTGCATGCTCAACTGCTCAGCTACAAAATGAACCATTTACCGTACGAATCCCCGGATTCGCAGACCTTGAGCAAAGCCAAAAATATCTTCCAGGATATTGCAAAAATAAAAATCAAGGGTAAAGAAAACCCCAGTCAATTGGATTTTTACCGCATTGCACTGGACAAAGAAAAACAAAGTATTGATTTTTACACCGAACATGCCGCTGATCCGGAAGCCGGCATGGAAAAAGACCTTTTCGTTTATCTGATCAATCAGGAGAAACATCACTATGAGGTTTTGGAAGAACTTGCCGCCTTACTGAAACAGGCAGAAGACTGGGTCGAATCGGCTGAATTCGGTTTGAGAAAAGAGTACGATAATTAATCAAAAGGGCAGCTGAGAAACTATTTCTCAGCTGCCTTTTAATATGCTACATCAGTTCGGCTTCAATTGTATGGAAAATCTCATCGGCCTTTTTGATCCCTTTTTCCGTCAGATCATCCAATTCCGTTTTCATTTGGCTGACAAATTTCTGATCTTCGATCATGCCCAAATTGATCATGACATTGACCCGGCCTGCCAGCAATCCGGTCCGCAAAGCTTGAACGCCGCACGCCACATCACTGATCGCCAAGCGGGAACCTTTCACTGCCAATTCCTCCTGAAGGGTAATTCCCTCGTAACAAGTGCGAACGATCTGCATCGGCACCAGGCTGGCATGCTGTAAGGCATCCTGCAGGATCTTCTGTTTGGCAGCTTTCTCCTCTTCCGTAACCGCCTTGATGCCGTAAGCCTGTGACAATGGATAAAAAGCAACCGCGTCGTCGTCGATCATTTGCAGCAAACCTTGATACAATTCAGTCAGGCGTGTCAGCAGGCGCTGTAAATCCGCTTCATATTGAGCATACTTTTTTTTACCGGAGGTCAGATTGACGACCATACAACCCAAAGCGGAGCCCAAAGCCCCGATCAGCGCAGCTGCACCGCCGCCGCCCGGCACCGGTGCTTTGGATGCCAATTCCGCCACAAATTCATCGGTGCGTAATTCACGTAGATTCATCCGGAAACACTCCTCCCGCGTTTTTTGCTCAGAAAGATCGTTTTATTTCAGGGCCGTCTCACAAAGTGAAACAGCCCTGCGGTAAAACAATCGAATCGAGTTTAGAACAGCCCTCTGATTTTACCGTTTTCGTCAACGTCAATGGTTTCCGCAGCCGGAACTTTCGGCAAGCCGGGCATTCTCATAATATCGCCGGTAACGGCAACCACAAAGCCGGCGCCGGAGTTCAGCACGACATCGCGGACATTGATGGTGAATCCTTCTGGACGGCCGACTACTTTTGCATCATCGGTCAGGGAATATTGGGTTTTTGCCATACAAATAGGCAGATTTGCAAAGCCCATTTTGGTGATTTTGTTCAGTTCACGGTTGGCGGCAGCAGAGAATTCCACTTGACCGGCACCGTAAACTCTGGTCGCAATCGCATTGATTTTTTGTCTCAGCGTTTTGCTGTCTTCATAGCAGAATTGAAAATGACTCTCCAGATCGCAGAGGCGTACCACTTCATTGGCTAAATCTTTGCCGCCTTCGCCGCCCAAACTCCAAACGTCGCTCAAAACTACGTTGACCCCCAGTTCTTTACATTTCTCTTCCACCAGTTTAATTTCAGCCGGGGTGTCACTGTTGCGATGATTCAAGGCAACTACGGTGGGCATATGATAGATTTGAGTCATATTTTCTACATGTTTCAGCAAATTCGGTAACCCGGCTTCCACTGCGGCCAGATTTTCGATGCTGTAGTCTTCTTTCGCCACGCCGGCATTGTATTTCAAAGCCCGGATGGTAGCCACAATAACCACTGCGTTCGGTGTCAGACCGGCTTTGCGGCATTTGATGTCAAAGAACTTTTCCGCACCCAGGTCGGCGCCGAAGCCGGCTTCCGTCACCACATAATCGGCATAGTGCATCGCCATTTTAGTGGCGATGATGGAGTTGCAGCCATGCGCGATATTGGCAAAGGGACCACCGTGGATAAAAGCGGGAGTGCCTTCCAGGGTCTGAACCAAATTCGGCTTTAAAGCATCCTTCAGCAAAGCGGCCATGGCGCCGTGCGCTTTCAGATCGCGGGCGTAGATCGGTTCATTGTCCATGTTGTAGGCCACCATGATGTTGCCCATTTTTTCTCTTAAATCCATTAAATCGTTGGAAAGGCAGAACGCCGCCATGACTTCGGAAGCAACCGAAATATCAAAGCCGTCTTCTCTTGGGGTGCCGTTGCTTTTGCCGCCCAGACCGTCGACAATAAAACGCAGCTGACGATCGTTCATATCCATACAGCGGCGCCAGGTAATCCGGCGGGTATCGATTCCTAATTCATTGCCTTGGTAGATATGGTTGTCAATCATAGCAGCTAAAAGGTTGTTGGCAGCGGTAACCGCATGGAAATCACCGGTAAAATGTAAGTTGATATCTTCCATCGGAATAACTTGAGCATAACCACCGCCTGCGGCACCGCCCTTAACACCAAAGACAGGACCCAAAGAAGGTTCGCGCAGGGCTATGGCTGCCTTTTTACCGATTTTCTCCAATCCATCGCTTAAACCGATGCTGGTTGTGGTTTTACCTTCTCCTGCCGGTGTCGGATTGATGGCGGTGACTAAAATTAACTTTGCCTGCTTGCCGTCTTTCCGGGCTTCCTTCAGCAAATTATAGTCCACTTTCGCTTTATATTTCCCGTAAAGCTCAATATCGTCTTCACTTAATCCCAGCTTAGTGGCAATCTGACGAATATCTTGGGGTGTTGCTTCCTGTGCAATTTCGATATCAGATTTGAAATCCATGTTAAAACTCCTCCTTCAACTTTTACACGGCGATAAGCCGCAAACACTCATCAATTCGAGAAATGCCTTCTCTTCCCCTTTCTCGACGGTTCAGTAAGTTTATCAAAAATATTAAATGATTCTGTAGAAAAAACAGGAACACACTGAAAAAAACGAGTCATAGCGGATCATTTGCAAAAAGCAGCTATACTTCTCCGTTGCAGAGTATGGAAATCAGTAATACCGTCCGTTCCGCAATCGACCGGATCTCGATAAACTCATCGTCGCTGTGCGCACCGCCGCCGACCAGACCTAAGCCATCCAATGTGGGTACGCCAAGCGCTGCGGCGTAATTGCCATCACTGGCTTCGCCGATGGCTCCGTCTTTCAAGTTCAGGCCAATCGCAGCACCCAAGCGTTTGACCATACACATCAGCCTTTGCGTATCCGCGTTGCGCCTTAAAGAAGGACGAATGATCCCGCCGTTCACTTCTACCCGGCAATTGGTAAAAGGCTGACTGCGCAGGATGATCTCCTCGGTACGTCTTCCTTCTTCCGCATCGAGAAAGCGCAATTCGATCAAAGCAGTGGCATTGGCTGAAATGGTATTGACTGTATTGCCGCCCCAAATTTGGCCGACATTGACAATCACATCATCCTCCGGATGCGAGAGACTGTGCAGGCGCTGAATCTGAAAAGTCAGCTCCTGGATAGCGGAAGTGGTCGGCAGATAACGACCGGGGTGTCCGCCGGTGCCGGTAATCGTCATTTTATAACGGCCGGTGCCGTGCTGTTCTTTTTTCAGCTCTCCTGTTTCTCCTACCGCCGATTCCAGGACGTAAACCGCTTTGCTGTGTATCGCTTCTGTTTCGATATATTTTCTGGCGGTGGTGCCGCCGGCTTCCGCATCACTGCTGATGATGATACAGACCTGATATTTTGGTTCCAATGCATATCGCCGCATCAGTCTGACCGCCCAGAGCAGCTGCAAAATACCGCCTTTCATATCAAACACGCCGGGACCGTATACTCTGCCTTTTTCCACATGCAAAGCCCCGGCTTTTGTCTCTTCCTTCGGAAAGACAGTATCCATATGCGCTAAGACCAAAACTTGATCCTCGGCATGACCGAAGATTACTTTGATGTGATTGCCATATTTCGGATTGCAGGACGGAAGAATTTCGGTGTGACATCCCATTTGTTGGAATTGCAGGCATAACCAATTACCGAATCGATTGACCTCTTCCGGTGCATAGGTATAGGAATTCATGACAACCAGACTGGACAGCTCGGCAATAATCTCCTCTTCCTGTTCATGCATATACTGTAAAAGTGCTGATTCGTTTATCGTCTTCACCGTTTTCATCCTTTCTGTCTTCTGCACATCGCCAAGATTTCTGGCAGGGTTCCATCTCATCCCGTGCATAGTACATCATTTCGATTCTGCTTGACATAATTCCGTAATATCCCAAGGAAATCCTGCCTCCAATTTCCGATTTGGTCAATGATACAGTTCCCGACGAAAAGAGCTTTCGTTTGCCAAGCTTGCGACGTTCAGGAACAATAAAGCGGATAGAAAACTCTGGTTACGACCGGACCCTCCTCGTGAGCCAATTCTTGCTATGCTTGAACGGATATTTCTCCGCCTCCGGCTATTTTTCTCTCTAGGGATCCGGGTGATTGGGCTTTCCCCAGGAGATCGCCCATTGCGGCAGCGGCAGCTTTCGCTTCGCCTCCGCAAAGCTTTGCCATTCTTTTTCCTGCAGCAACAAGGAATTTGCTTGCGTCAAACAGAATTGATCAGCAAATAATACAAAAAAGGGGTGACAATATGATCCGAACGATCTTACCTTTGATACAAAATGAGTTTTCCGGTCAAAAATCTTTTCATCATGTGGCAGAGGTCAGTCAACATCATCGGATTCAGGCAAGTCCCGGCTATCGCGCCGCAGCACGTTATTGTCTGGAAGCATTCCGTTCGGCTGGCGTCAAAGCCGAGATTCTCTCCTATCCCGCCGACTACGAAACAACTTATTGGACGCAGTGTATGTTTGAAGAATGGGAATGCCGCAGAGCGACCCTTGATCTTTTAGGAGAATCGGCGATCCGTCTCTGTGATTTTTCAGCTGAAAAAATGTCCGTCATCCAGCGCAGCATTGCAACACCGGCCGCAGGTGTGGTCGCTCCGATTATTTGGTTGGAAAAGGGCGATGAAGAAGCGCTTTATCCCGAGATCGACTTTCACGGCGCGCTTGTTTTTTCCGACGGCGATTGGAATAAAATTCGCGCCTGGGCCGTAGAAAAGCGTGGTGCGCTGGGCTTGATCAGTGAACGCATGGTGGAATTCCCCCTTGTTCGCCATCGTTTTGATATTCCGGACGCAATCCTGTATACTTCTTTCTGGTGGACCGGTCACGAAAAACAATGTTTTGGTTTTGCGCTTTCACCCAAGCAAGGCGATTTGCTGAAAAAGCTCTGTCTGAAGCAAAAATCTGCCTATCTGGCCGGCAGCGTCTCCTCTCCTTATCTCAGCGCCAACGCTTTTGTCGATGCGAAACTCTATGCGGGTGCGATCGAAAATGTCAGCGCTTTCATCCCGGGCAGCAGCCGGGAAAAGATCATCTTAACGGCTCATCTTTGCCATCCGCAGGCCTCGGCCAACGACAATGCCTCCGGTGTCGGTGTACTGCTGGAAACCGCCCGCACGCTGCAGCATTTGATCGGAAGCGGCAAACTCAAGAAGCCCAAACGCGGCATTCGTTTTCTGTTGGTACCGGAAATGACCGGCACCTTCGCCTACCTGGCCCAAAACGAAGAACGCATCCCCAGGATATTAGCCGGCTTAAATCTGGATATGGTCGGGGAGAAACAGGAACTCTGCCAGGGACCTCTGGTAGTGGAATATCCGCCGCAGGCAGCGAAGTCGTTTGTCGGTGATCTGATGGCCAATGTGCTGGAGGCGGTAACCGAGGAAGCCAAAAATCTTTCCGGCGGCAGTAGTTATGCGCTCTTTAAATACGCGGTGACACCGTTTTCCGGCGGCAGCGACCATTATGTTCTCTCGGATCCCACGGTTGGCATACCCTCTCCGATGCTGATTCAATGGCCGGATAAATTCTATCACACCAGCGCCGATACCCTGGATAAAGTCGATCCGCAGATGCTCTACCGCGTAGGTTGTATGAGCGGGACGTACGCTTACCTGCTGGCGAATCTTACCGAACAGGATACCGATTGGATTTTGGCGCTCAGCCGTGCCAGTTATATTCAGCATATCGATCAGTTGCTGAAATTGGACCTGGCTGCGGCTGTGCAGCGAAACGCAGCGGAGAAGTTAGCGCTTTATCAGGACACCGCCGCCCAGATTCGCTATCAATGCGAATTGAAACAAGCTGAAATGGCAGATTTTCGGCGGTTTATCGGGAAAGGCAAACAAGCGTTTTTGCGCTCCTGCCGGCGGCAAAGCAAACTGATGCAGGATTATACTGATGCTGTGTTGAAAGAACAACGGATAGCTTTGGGCGTCCATTTGACTGAAGCGGAACCAGGAGCGGTCAGCGACGAAAAATCTGCCGCGGTGCCGGTGCGTCTCTTCCGCGGACCTTTCAATGCACGGGGAATGGTTGAGAAACAACCGGCGGAAATACAAGTGTTCTATCGTCAATTACTGGCAGAAGAACCCCTGCTGCAGCGCGGCGGCACCCAGCTGCTGTATTGGGCCGATGGAAGCCGCTCCGTCGCTGAAATCTGTCGTTTGACCCGTTTGGAAACAGGACTTGATTGCAGCAAAGCTGCCGGCCGCTATTTTGAAATCCTGGCTGCAATGAACCTGATTGCCTGGAAGCTATCCTAATTCACGATTCATAGACAGAAAGGAAGACCTCTCATGGGAACAATGATCGATGGCAAAGCCATTGCCGCCAGTATGCGTAAAGAGTTGACAGTGCAGATCGCCGCCTTAAAAGAACACAGGATCCAACCGAAACTGGCCGTTATTTTAGTCGGTGACGACGAGGCATCCGCAGCTTATTTACGCTCCAAAAAGAACGCCTGCATGAAGGCAGGGATTGAATTCGCCGATTATATCCTGCCGGCCACTACCGGTATGGCTGCCCTGCAGGAATTGATTGAGAATCTGAATCAGGACAGTGCCGTACATGGCATCATGCTGGAGCTGCCTTTACCCAAAGGCATGAACGCCAAAGAAGCCGTTACCTGGATCAAACCGGAAAAAGATGTGGACGGCGCTTCGCCGGTTTCCATGGGTTACCTGCTCAGCGGCCAGGACTGGCTCTTCCCGGCCACACCGCAGTCGGTCCTGGAGATAATCCACCAATGCGGGGTTGACTTGCTGCAGCCGCATATCGTCATGGTTGGCTACGGCGCAACCGTCGGCAAACCGTTGGTTCCCCTGCTTTTAAGAGAATTACCCACCCTGACCGTCTGCCGTTCCAAAACCAAAGATGTCAAAGCCATTACCCTGCAGGCAGACATTTTAATTGCCGCTACCGGAAAACCCAATTTGATTCGCGGCGATATGATCAAACCCGGTGCCGTCGTGATCGACGCCGGAATCAGTCAAATCGGTGATCATCTGGTCGGCGATGTCAACTATGACGAAGCGATACAAGTCGCTGCGCAAGTCACACCGGTGCCGGGCGGCGTTGGTTCTCTCACCACGGCAATTCTGATGGCCAATGTGCTGAAAGCCATGAAAATTCAAGGAGTAATCTGATAGTTTGCCGGCTTTCCGCAAAAACTATTGACAGCGGCAATTGAATAAAATATAATAATCGGGCTGTAACTTTTTATGGATTCTCATAAAATTGCAGCTCGATTTCTATCATAAGCTGACAGGAGAAATGCGAGATGGAAGAAATACAACTTCCTTTTTTGCAGGCGATTCAGCGGCAGCAAGCTACCGGCAGAATTGCTTTGCACATGCCCGGCCACAAGCAAGGTCGCAGCATCATCCCGGCTCTGCAGCCCATTTTAGGAACTGCAGCCGCCTATGACTACACCGAACTTCCCTTTACCGATGATTTGTCTCAACCCGTTGGCGCGTTGAAAGAGAGTCAGGAACTATTGGCCAAGCTCTACGGAGCCGACACCAGTTTTTATCTGATCAACGGTACCAGCGGCGGTATCACGGCCACCATTTTTTCTTTGTCTGCTGCCGGACAAAAAGTGCTGCTGATGCGCAACAGTCACCGTTCCGTCAGTCAGGGTCTGATTCTCAGCGGCGCCACCCCGGTCTATATGCCCACAACATGGGATAAGACAACCGGCGTCGCCTTGCCTCCTACCGTTGACGATCTGCGGCATGCCCTGGAAATGCATCCGGATATCAAATTGGTGATTCTGACTTCACCCAGTTTTCACGGTATTTCCGGTTATTTGCAAGAGCAAATCGATCTGGTTCACTCCTATGACATCCCTGTCATGGTGGACGAAGCGCACGGCGTGCACACTCACTTTTCCAGCCTGCTGCCCAAAGATGCCCTTGAATGCGGTGCTGATGTGGTCATTCAAAGCACGCATAAAACCCTGAGCGGTTTTACACAAGGCTCCTGGATGCATCTGAAAGGCAACCGCATCGCTCCGGCCCGGATTCAGGCCGCCCTGCGCATTTTGCAAACCACCAGTCCCTCCTATATTCTCCTGCTCAGTCTGGAAGCAGCCAGTGCGCAAATGGCGACAGACGGGCCGGCAAAGCTGACCCGGATGCTGGAATTAACGGCGCACATGAAAGAAAAACTGAATCGTGAAACACCTTTACGCTTTCTGGAATTGGATGAATTGCCTTTACAGAATGCCGCCGGTCAGGACATCAGCAAACTCTATCTGCGTACATCTCTCTACGGTTTGTATGGATTCCAGGCGGCCAATATGCTGCGATTGCACGGTTTGGAACCGGAATTGGCAGACAGCGGCGGCGTTCTCCTGATGCTGACTCTGGCCGATGAAGAAGAACATTTTCAAAGCATTGAGTGCTGCCTGCGTTCTTTCGCCGCTTCGCTCGACACAACAGCCGAGCCGCTTCCCCTCTTGACCGATGCTCCCTGGGCTGCCATGCAGCCAAATATTGCTCTGACCCCCAGAGAAGCTTGGTATGCCAAAAATGAGCTTTGCCCCTTCAATCAATCGGTGGGACGGATCTGCGGAGAAACCATCACAGTCTATCCGCCCGGCGTACCGGTCCTCTTGCCGGGAGAAGTGATCGACGTGGAAATTTTGGAATATCTGCAGGAAGTAAAAAAAGCCGGCGGCAATATTGTCTGTGATGATCACACCTTAACCGCTCTGACCGTCATCATGCAATAGAAAAACAAAGCTCTGCCTTTAGGCTGACAGATAAAAAAGTCCGGAGAACCCTTGCGGCAGCGCCTTACCTGAGCGGCAGCCTTTTCGGGTATCTTCGGACTTTTTTTACGTTCGTTTCTTCGTTTCCGAGATCGCTTTCTGCGTGTTTTGCTTATCTTCTTCGGTTACGCGACAGCAGCAATAAGCGCAGCAACTGCATGATGGCGGTGAAAGCAGCGGCTACATAAGTCAGAGCAGCGGCATTCAGCACTTCGTCTACACCGCTTTGTTCATGCGCATCGACCAAACCCTGTTCCCTTAACATCATTTTGGCACGGCCGGAAGCATTGAATTCGACGGGCAGAGTAACCAACTGAAACAATACGGCAAAAGCAAACAGCAGGATCCCGATACTGACCAAAGCATCAAAGCTGAACAACAGACCAATGATCAGAAGTGGAAAGGCGGCATTGGAGCCAAAACGGGCCAAAGGGAAAACAGCTGTGCGCGCAGCAAGAAACGCATAGCCCTGCGCATGCTGCAGAGCATGACCTGTTTCATGCGCAGCGACACTCAAAGCAGCGACGCTGGAACTGCCGTAGATTTCCGGTGAAAGCCGTATCACCTTTTTACCCGGGTCATATTGATCTCCCATTTCATCATTGATCCGTTCGACAGCGACGTCAGTCAGTCCATTCGCATCCAGCAGGCGCCGCGCTGTCTGTGCACCGCTGAGGCCGGAAGCGGACCGCACCATTTTCCAACGTTTCAAGGCGTTACTGACCCGGGCCTGCGCCCACATCGCAATCAGCATGGCAGGAATTAGCAGCAGAAATGTTGAATCATACCACATATCTATTCGTCCTTTCTCATTTCCTCGATAGAGGGAAACCGCGCTGCCGTCAGAGGCAGCTCGCTAATTTCTCTTGATTTCTAATTATAGATGTTTTCTTTTCATATGTATGACAAGGGCTCAACAAGATTATGAATATATTATGACAGTTCCATTGGCAAATAGAAAGGAAGTTTTATTATGATTCCCTCCGGTATTGTTACAAAACGGGACGGTCTCTATGCCGAAGTCCATTTAGTCCGTCAATCGGCCTGTCAAAACTGCCGTGCCTGTTCTTTAGGGACCAGCGAAAACGCTGAAATGCAAATCCGGGCACTGAATCAGTCCGATGCTCAGGTTGGCGACCGGGTCGAGATTAATTTCAGCGGTCAAATCGGTTCCAAAGCAGCCCTGCTGACCTATGCTGTTCCTCTGGTTTCTTTGTTTGCCGGTTATCTGCTTTTGGCTTGGCTTACCAGAACGCTGCCTTTTGAAACATCACAGGCGATCGCAGGCATCGGCTGTATTATTCTGGCTTTTCTATCCTTTTTCCTGCTGAAATTTTTGGAACCCAAATTACGCCAACAAAAATCATTGATCCCGATCATTACGCAAGTACTGACGGCGGCTGATGAAAAACAGGAGTGTTAAGGTCATGCAGCTGACAGCAGAATTTGAGACAGTCCATCTGGATGCGGCCAACTCCTGCATTATCACCATCGATCAGACCAAATTGCCCAACCAACTTACGCTGCTGCGGCTGAAAAGCGCGCAGGAAGTTTGGCAGGCGATCCGTCAGCTGCAGGTGCGCGGCGCTCCTGCCATTGGGATCACAGCCGCCTACGGGCTTTATCTGGCAGCCGCCGCCAGCAAAGCCGAACACTTTTCGGATTTTTATGCGGAATTTCAGAAAACCAAAAACTATCTCGCCACAGCGCGCCCGACGGCTGTCAATCTATGCTGGGCCCTGGATCGGATGGAAGCGACACTCCTGCAGCATCAGGGAAAATCCCTCGCTCAGCTCAAACAGCAACTGCTGCTGCAAGCCGAATCCATCCAGCAGGAGGACATCCAAATCTGCCGCCGCATCGGTGAATATGGCTTAACTTGTTTACAGAACGGGTTCGGTCTGCTGACTCATTGCAACGCAGGACGATTGGCTGCCGTTAAATATGGTACCGCTCTGGCTCCGATCTATCTGGGTTGGGAGCAGGGTTATCGTTTCCGCGTCTTTGCGGATGAAACCAGGCCGCTTTTACAGGGAGCCCGCCTGACCGCCTATGAACTGCAGGCAGCCGGCATATCACCGACCCTGATTTGTGATAACATGGTCTCCTCTGTGATGCAAAAAGGCTGGATCCAAGCGGTTTTGGTCGGAGCTGACCGGATTGCCGCCAATGGCGATACGGCGAACAAAATCGGCACCGCCGGCATCAGCATTTTAGCTCGCTATTACCAAATTCCTTTCTATGTCTGCGCGCCGCTTTCTACTTTTGACCGGACGGCGGCCAGCGGTAAAGAAATTCGCATTGAAGAACGCGCTGCGGAAGAAGTGACGGAAATGTGGTATGCAAAGCGGATGGCGCCGCCGGGGATCGATGTCTATAATCCTGCTTTTGATCTGACCGAACAGCAAAATATCACAGCAATCATTACCGAACAGGGCATTGCCAGACCGCCTTTCAGCGCTTCGATCGCCGCTCTCTTCCAACAAAACCAGAAAGAGGCAGCAAAATGGTAAGCAGAACTGATTTTTGTCAGCAAATCGTCACCGCCGGTCGGCGTATGCTGCAGAGCAATCTGACCGTAGAAACCTGGGGTAATCTCAGCTTGCGTGATCCGGAAACCGGATTCATTTATATTACCCCCAGCGCGATGGCCTATGATACGATTCAAGCCTCGGATGTGGTGGTCTGTGATGCCAGCGGCACTCTCGTGGACGGCCGGCGCAAGCCGACCATGGAAAAAGAACTGCATCTGGCTGTCTATCGGGCCCGTCCGGAAATCAATGCCATTCTGCATACGCATCCGCTCTATTCCATGGTATTTGCCGTATTGGCCGAACCAATCCCTCTGATCTTAGAGGAAGCGGCGCAGGTGCTCGGTGCCGCGGTAGAGGTGACAGCCTACGCCCTGCCGGGCAGCGCCGAACTGGCTGCCTACTGTGCAGCCGCATTGGGCCGGCAAGCCAATGCCTGCCTGCTGCGCGCGCACGGTGCCGTCTGTATCGGTGAAACTCTTGAGCAAGCATTCCGGGCAGCCACCGTATTGGAAATGACAGCTCAGGTTTATTATATGGCCCGCTCTATCGGTCAGCCGCAGGCGCTCCCCGCCGGCGCCGTGCAGGCCATGCAGGAGTATGTCCGCCAGCATTATGGTCAGGATAAACCATTGTAAGAAAAGGTTTATGTAAGCGCGCTTTTCGCCTTGCATAAACCTTTTTTTATTTTCCCTGCCTGATCTCTAAATTTCCTCAGCTGCCTGCTTGAGATCCTCCAGCAGCGCCGTTGCCTGCCGCCAATCATCCAATTTGCAGCCGCTGGCTAATTTGTGACCTCCGCCGCCATATTTCAGGGCGATGGTATTGACAACCGGTCCGATCGAACGCAGTTCCACGTAAATTTTCTGTTCTTCGGCCCGTTCCACCAGCAAAGCCCAGACCTTCACTCCGATAATCCCCATCATACTGTTGACTTTTCCGCGCACCTCATCAAAACACCAGCCATGCTCCTGCAAATCCGTCTGACTGATACAGATGTAAACCATACCCTGCACGGGCCGCAGAAAGTTCAATTTAATATAACCGTCAATCTGGACTTCGTTCCAGGTATAGCGATATACCAAATTGCCGATATCGAAAGGAGACAGATCGCCGGGCGCCACCAGCTGGCCGACATGGTTAAAGACACGTGCGGCTTGTGCTTTATGGACAAATTGAAAACGGCCGGTATCGGTCAGTATACCGCAGTAGAAGAAGAGGCGTGCCTTCTTGGATAACCGCAGCAGCGGGTAGGCCGCTTTTCCTTGCAGATAGAGATCGATCATCATCTCCGCCGTCGCTGCATAGGCGGAATCCACCCAGGAAAGATCGCCGAAGGGCTGAAAATCCTCATGATGGTCGATCTTGATCAAAAAATCCGCATACTGCCAGTTGGCATTGTCGATGCGTTCCTTGTTATTGCAATCACAGACGATCACAAGCGCCCCCTGCCAGGTTTCGGCTGGCAAGGTTTCACTCTCAGGTACCAGCAAAAAGCGAGCGTCGGTTTCCCCTACGACATGAACTTTCTTATCCGGCCAGGCGGAGAGGATCAGTTCCCGTAATCCAAAGCTGCTGCCTAAGGCATCGTAATCCTGTATGACATGGCGGTGAATGATGATGGTCTGATAAGCGGCAATCGTTTGCCAGATTTTTAAGGCAAGTTGGTTTGCCATTTGACAACCCCGTTTCCTTACAAAATAAGCCAGATTCTAGCCTTTCAGGCCACCGCGGGCAATCCCATCGATGATTTTCTTGCGGGCAATCAAATAAAGCAGAATCATCGGTCCGACAGTGAACACGGAGGCAGCCATCATCAGCGGGAAATCGCTGCCCGCTTCCGATTGAAAAGCAACTAAGCCATAAGAAATGACCCGCATCCGGCTGGTGTTGGTTACCAATAAAGGCCACATAAAAGAGTTCCAGGAAGCAATCACCTTTAAAATAGCGATCGTTATAATCATCGGTTTGGAAATCGGCAGTAAAATCTTCAGAAAATAACTAAAATCAGTGCAGCCGTCTACCTTGGCAGCCAGGTAAAGCTGTTTTGGTACCGCTTCAAATGACTGCCGCAAGAGATAAATATAAAATACGCTGGCTACATAAGGCAGGAACAAGACATGGTAGGTATCAAACCAATTCAAAGCCGCGACCGTTCGGAAATTCGTGATGATCAGCGCCTCACTGGGGACCATCATCGTGGCTAAAAAGAAGAGAAATAAGGTTTCTTTGCCTCTAAACTCATAATGAGCAAACGCGAAAGCCGCACAGGTCATGACGATCAGGCTGACGGATAAATCCATAATCACCACGATGACCGAATTACGGAAATACAAACCAAAAGGCGCTGCCTCCAGCAGTCTGCTGAAATTCTCCCAATGCAGTTCAGTAGGCCATAATTCCGGCGGCCAGGTGATGGCGGCGGCGGAATCGCGCAAGGCGGTGATTGCCATCCAATAAAAGGGGAACAGCGTAATCACGGCAAAAAGCCCCAGAATCGCATAAGCTAATGTTTTGGCTGTGACTTGTTTGAGTGTAGATTTTAGTTTATTCATGACGCTCTCCTCTCCTATGCCGCATTGTAATCTGTTTTAGCCGACAACCAGCGGGAAAAAACGGTCAGGACCAAAATGATCACCAGCAAAACAATGGCGGCAGCAGAAGCCAGAGAATAATCCTGATAAACCCATAACTGATCAAAAATATAGAACACCATGGTATTGGCCTGATAGACCCGTGCATAGCTGCCGATCAAGGCATAAACTTCGGTAAAAACTTTAAAAGCGTTGATCAGTCCGATCGTAAAGACATAAGAAAGGATCGGTGACAGGAGCGGGAGCGTGATTTGAAAAAATGTGGTGGTTGTATTGGCTCCGTCGATTTTGGCAGCCTTATAATACTGTGGATCGATCGATAACATACCGGTCGTCAAGATCAGAATATTAAAAGCCAGCGAGCGCCAGACACCAAAAATAATCACAGCGTACATTGCATACTGCGGATCTTTGATCCAGGGAATACTGGCTATGCCGAACAGATGGTTGAGAATCATATTGATTAAACCGTAATCGGCATTGAACAGATAGCCCCAGGTAAAGGCGACGGCGACGGCAGAAGTGACATAGGGCAGAAAATAAACCGTCTGAAAGAAAACACGCAGGCGGCTAACTGAGGTCAGCAATGCGGAAATCAACAGCGAAATCGCAATCGAAACCGGGACGGTCACCACCGTATAGAGCAGTGTGTTTTTCACCGAACTGATAAAGCTGGTATCATGAAACAGCCATTGGTAAGTTTTTAATGACAATTCATAATGCTCCGGATTGGGCAGACGATTGAAACTCTGAATCAAGGCATCAACCAGCGGATAAAACGTAAAAACAGATAAAATAAGCGTTGCGGGCAATAAATAAGGCAGGGCTTTGCGAAATCCGTTTTTTTGCATCGCTATATCCTCGCTAAGGCTAATCCGGTTTCGCTGTCGAACAAGTAAACTTTCCCCGGGGCAAAATCAACCACGATGTCCGATTCATCTTCGATGATCGTATCAATACTGGTGACCATAGCCACTGCCACGCCATTTTCCAGTTCTACCCGGCACATGCGTTCTCTGCCCAATAATTCGACATTGGTGACATGACCTTTGAGACCTTGTTCGGCCAGACGAATCGACTCTGCCCGGACGCCGACAGCCACCTTACCAGACTGACCGGAATGACTGGCTATCCGATACTGATCGACCCAGACCCCGTTATTTTCAAAACGCCCTTCAAAGAAATTCATGGTTGGCGAACCGATAAAACCTGCCACAAAGATGTTGGAAGGTTTCTCATAGACATCCTGCGGCTGTCCTTGCTGACGGAAAGAACCCGCCTCCATGATCACAATTTCATCGGAAATCGTCATCGCCTCTTCCTGATCATGAGTCACAAAAATAGTTGTAATCCCGGTTGCTTTTTGAATTCGTTTGATTTCTTCGCGCGTGCTGTGCCGCAGTTTCGCATCCAGATTCGATAAGGGCTCGTCCAGCAATAAAATCTTTGGATTTTTAGCCAGAGCGCGGGCGATGGCTACCCGCTGCTGCTGACCACCGGAAAGCTGAGCCGGTTTGCGGTCCAGCAGTTCACCGATCTGCACGACTTTCGCTACTTCATTCACCCGTGCTTCAATTGCTTCCTTACTCCATTTGGCGTTTTTCAAAGGGAAAGAAATATTACCCGCTACCGTCATGTGCGGATATAAGGCATAGTTTTGAAATACTAAACCGATGCCTCTTTCCTGTGTATCTTGATTGGTAACATCGTCGTCGCCAAAATAGATCTTTCCTTCCGTTAATTCCTGCAAGCCGGCAATCGCAAACAAGGTGGTTGATTTACCACAGCCGGATGGTCCCAGCAAGCAGATCAATTTTCCCTCGGGGATTTCCAAATTCACATGATTCACAGCCAAAACTTCATTTTTGGGATTTTTTCTGTCTTTAAACCGGACTGTAACATTTTCTAGCCTTATGCGCACCGCCATATCGCTCCTTCTTGTGAATCCCTTTTTTATCTGTTCGATCATGCAACAGGTTCTTTTGTTGCAAAATCATGTCCTCTTTCTATTATACTTTGCCGGGGCGGATTCCTTCCGCTGCCTTGCGGAAAGTTTGCTGCCGCCTCGCCAACTCCTCTCTCCTGGCCGCTCTCTTTTTCGCTGCTGCCGCTGGCACTTTTTCAAAAAGAACCTGTTCCGTTATCAAAACGGAACAGGTTCTTTCTTTTTTCAGACAGTTTCGCCAATTCGGAAGTTTATCTGCCGGTTAGAATACTCTGCACTTCGGTATTCAACGTGGTGTAGAAAGTCTGGAAATCGGTATAGGTACCTGCCACAATTTTATTCATCTGTTCGTCAACTTTATCGCGAATGACATTGGAGTTGGTGAAAGCAGGGGTATAGTAGGTTTCATAGGTTTTAAATTGAGTCAAGACGGCATTGACAGCCATGGAAACTTTTGCGTTTTTCAAATCCAGCGCTTTGCCCGTCGCATCTTTTCCGGCTAAAAAATCAGAAAATGTCTTGTTGGTAGAAGCGCTCTTGCGTACAGGCAGGTAACCGCTGGCCATAGAGAATTTTGCTGTGTTGGCGGGATTGGTCAGGAAAAGCAGGAATTTAGCAGCCGCTTTTTCCTTATCCTCACCCTTCTTTGCAATGGACATACCGGCGCCCTGCTGGATCACTGCCGCTTTGCCGCCGGTCCAGACAGGATAAGACAGGCAATTCAATACATCTTCGGCAGCTTGTGCCTTATCGGTTTTGGGATTTAAGAAGGTAGTACCGGAATTGGAACCAACGTAGCAAACGGCAGTGCCGTCATTCATGAAATCGGAGTTGTATTTTTTATTGGCGTCTTTTGTGACTAACCAGCCGTTGGCAATGCCGTCAGCAACAAAATTATAAATCTTCTGTTCGGCTGCTTCGTTGGAGGTGAATTTACCCGGTGTAACAAATTCAACGCCTTGCTGATAGCCGCTCAAATAGAAGAAATTGGCCATGGAGTCGATACCAAAGAATGCCTTACCGGTTTTTGCGGTGTAAGCTTTGCCGGCTTTGGCAATGCCTTCCCAATTTGTCAGATCTTCATCGGTGCAGCCAATTTCCCCTTTGATGTTATCCCACAGGGTTCTGTTCAAGAATAGCAGTTCGCTGGATTTGGCAACCGGCATTAAACGGAAGGCGCCGCCTTCAAACTGTGAGCCTTCTGCAATGAATCCCTCATAATAATCGGCCAGGTCTTCTTTGGATACATAGCTTCCCATATCGGCAATGAAACCTTTGGAATGCAAAGTAGCGGTAATATCCGGATAACCATGGATAATGTCAGGTAAATTCGCTATACCGGCTTCGGCCGCAGTCTGAACCTTCTTCTGCAGATCTGCAGTGGTGCCCTGGTTTTCAGCAGTCACAGTGATCTTATTGTCTTTTCCGACGGTAGCATTGAAATCGGCCACAATTGCATCCAGGGCTTCTTTTTGGGCCCCGTTGAAATAATGCCAGACGGTAAGAGCCACAGGTTTCACTTCCGGAGCCTTGGGTGCACAGCCAGCCGACAAAACCATCATCGCAACCAGCAGCACAGCCAAAAGTTTTTTGCGCATCATGAATACCCTCCTTCAAATTTGGATAGTTTCATTCTACCGCATCTTCACAAAAAAGACAAGAGTATTTTTCAAATATGTCATACATTTTCTTGCCGCATCCGACGGATCCTGATTACTTTTTCAGCCAGGAATCCTTCAAACCAACAATCCGGTTGAAGACCAAATCGCCTTTGGCAAAATCCGTATGATCCACATAGAAATAACCCTGACGTAAAAACTGAAAGCGCTCGCCGCCTTTGGCTTCCGCCAGACGAGGTTCGACTTTGCAGTTGTTCAGCACCTTCAGAGAAGCCGGATTGATAAAAGCAGTGAAATCCTGACCTTCTTCCGTGTCTTCCGGATTGTCGCGGGTAAACAAAGTATCATAGAGACGCACCTTGACGGTCCGGCAATGGCGGGCAGAGACCCAATGCGAAGTGCCCTTTACCTTGCGGCCGGCAGTTAACCCGCCGCTCTTGCTGTCGGGATCATAGCTGCAGCGCAGCTCGATGATTTCACCTTGTTCATTCTTGAT
>JAJFTT010000056.1 GCA_021372785.1 Negativicutes bacterium
ATACGGCATCTTGCGATCTAATTGTAAGCGAATACGGCATCTTGCGATCTAATTGTAAGCGAATACGGCATCTTGCGATCTAATTGTAAGCGAATAGAGTAAGAAAAGAAAGGCAGTTGAACCAACAATGAAAAGTATCAAACCCGGACGCGGTCCCTCCATGATGAGCGGTATCACTTCCCTGGCGGTGGGAGTCTTTGGCATCGTCTGGACTTTTGCCGCCGCTTCCATGGGCGCACCCGGTTTCTTTAGCCTGTTTGGTGTCTTTTTTGTCCTGATGGCGGTTGTCAGCGGAATTTACAATATCCGCAATGCCACTGCGGAACAGCGCTACTCTGCTTTTGATATTACCGATGGAAGCGAAGAAGCAGACCCGCTGAATCAGCACTTTGGCGCAGCTCCCGAGCAGACTGACCCCGCGGCAGCCCAAAGCGACGGACAATTTTGCCCCTATTGCGGCGCCGCCGTAGAGGAAGATTACAGCTATTGCCGCCAATGCGGCAAGAAACTCTAAAAAATCAACTTACTGCCATAACCTACCCTCGTCGTAACCATCTTTCGCCGTAACCCATCCTCGCCGTAACCCATCCTCGTCGTCCCCATCCCCGTCGTAACCATCTTTCGTCGTCATCCCTCTTGTAATATATTATTCCGCCTCACGGCCACTAGACTTTTACCAAATGTAGGGAACGGTCTTGACCGTTCCGCCGTAACCATCCTCGTCGTAACCATCCCCGTCGTCATCCCTCCTGTAATATATTAGTCTGCCTCACGGCCACTAGACTTTTACCAAATGTAGGGAACGGTCTTGACCGTTCCGCCGTAACCCATCCTCGTCGTAACTTCCCTCGTCGTAACCATCGTGCGTCGTAATCCTTCTTGTAACAAATTTAAAAAATCGGCGCTGCGAGCAAATGTTGATAAGCATGAAACAGGAGTTATCCTTTAAAAAAACAAAAAAACACCGGCGGTGTGAGCAGAGAGGAAGCGAGAAAAATGCGAGCCTTAAATATTGTGGTGGTCTATGATCCAACCGGAGAAAATCTGCTCTTTTGCAAACGCCGCAAGAAACCCTTTCTGGGCTTGTATAACTTTGTGGGCGGCAAACTGGAGCCGGGAGAAGAGCCGCTGCAAGCTGCTTACCGTGAACTGCAGGAAGAAACCGGCATCCCGCCGCAACTGATTGACCTGCGTCATTTTATGGACTTCACTTATTACTTGGATGATCTGCTGCTGCAGGTCTTTGTGGGCAAATTAAAACAGCCGTTTGCGGTGCATGGCACGGAAAACCAACTGCTTTGGTTACCAACAGAGCAGAACTTCTTTGACGAAACTGTTTTTGCCGGTCACGGTAATATCGGCCATATCTTAGCCATGCTGAACGATCCCACCGCGCAGAAGTTTTAGATGCTCTCTCGCCTTACGACCAAGCGGCTTCCAATTTGCAATCTCGCTGTAACTATTTCGTCGTCATAACCGTTTGCATAACAAGCTATTTCGCCTTACGATCACAAAGTTTTCAATTTGTCGCCTTAACTATCTCCGCCGTAACCAACCACGTCGTAACCCCTCTCGTAACATATTCTTTCGCTCACGATTACAAAGATTCACCAAATGTAGCCAGCTATCAAACGTCAAGTGGCAAAATGAAAATTATATTCTGGGAACATAAGGCTTTTTATCCCTTAAGACAGCGAAAACAATGTTGCATAATTTATGTGTAACAGCCCCAATAGCCGTCATATAGTCTTTTCCTTCGTCGCGTTTCTTCTGGTAAAAAGCAGACATGACCGGATCTTTTTGCGCAGCAACCGTTGCGGCATTCCAGAGCGCTCTGCGCAGATAAGGTGAGCCTCGCTTCGACATCGTGTTGTGCGTTGAAGTGAAATTACCGGATTGTTTAATCGAAGGATCAATACCGGCAAACGCCGCCAGTTTCTTCGGATTTTCAAAATTATCAATATTGCCGATTTCCGAGTAGATCACCGCAGCCGAAGTGACTCCCACGCCAATAATAGTATCCAAATAGCATTCACATTGGGAATAGATCTGCTCAATCTTATTCTCAATTGCGTCAATCTGTTCTTCAATGAATTGAATCAGATCCACGGTTTGGTGTAATTCAAAGCATAGAGCAGCGTTCGCTCTATTCACACCAACAGTGTGTCTGCAGGCGCTGCGGATCTCGAGCGCTTTTTCCTCACCGAAACTGCCGTGGGAATGCTTCGCTAAAAAATCAGCCAACCGTTTTGTGCCGAGCTTCAGAATGGCATCCGGTGACGGATACTTGCTGAGCAACTCCAGCGAAGTTTTACCGAAAATATTGGAAAATAGCTTGTGATATTCCGGAAAAAGGTGATCCAACACACCAATTACATGGTTTTTGTGTTTTGCAATCTCATCAACCAAAGAACAACGGTAACGGCATAACTCGCGCAAGTTCTGGACATCCTCCGTTTGCACTGCTACATCGGAATAACGACCCATGCGGATCACATCCGCGATATAACCGCAATCCACCGTATCCGTCTTGGTTTTACGGACAGACATGCGCCGTATGGCGTCGGTGAGCAGGGGATTGACCACATGCAATTCAATTCCTAAATCGAGTAAAGCACAATAAAGATTCAGCCAGTAATGACCGGTGGCTTCCATGCCGACGCAAATCGTATCTTGCTTTTGGTAAAAAGCGACCTTCTGCAAAAACAATTGAAAGCCCTCTTCGGAATTTTCAAATGCAAACGAGGGAGCCAGCGCTTGACCACTGGCGTCCACCGCGATCGCCTGGTGACGGAATTTACCGATGTCTACGCCAAAAGTAATCATTTACAGCAACTCCTCAAACTGGAATGCGGCAAAGGATGATCTCTCTGACGCTGACAGCTGCAACCTCGCGTGAAATACAAGGATTTTACCCTATCCAGCCAATACGCAGATTTCTGTCAGATCAGAGGCAACACTCTACATCACAGGAACGATTCCCAGGGAACAGTACGTTGACCTCTGCCTGACAAAATTATACCACAAAGGGCAAACCCCTTGGATACCTAAAGAGTGGCTTTGGCTCGCTTCCTGTACCCTGTAAATGAGTTACCTTGGCACTACTAGTATATACGAGGGAACGGTCTTGACCGTTTCGCAACGTATCGCATAAATCAGCTTGATATGCTTATGCTTATGGGTAACGCGGAATGGTCAAGACCATTCCCTACCTTGCACAATGTTAATAACTGACATGCAACGGTATGTATACAAACGCCAAAATACATGGACCAAAGGATGAAGCACATTGGGCAATTGTAGGGAACGGTCTTGACCGTTCCGCCGTAACCCTGCTGTCTCGTCTTCAAACCTGGCGATGAACTGATCATCGAAAGGAGTTCAAAAAAAATGAGTGACTATGATAAAACCTTTTGGTATTTGGTTGGTCAAAACAGCAACGAACCGAGCGGACCTTCCGGCGGCGGGAGAGGACCCGGTTGTTTTGTAACCTCTTTGCTGTTTTTGGTGATCGTTATCCCCCCGCTCTGGATTATATTGGAATTGAACCCAGGTCCCGGAACGCAGGCTCTGATATTTGGAACTGCGACTTATTTGCTCTGGCGCTATGCCATGTATGATCAGAAGAAAAGGGAAGAACAAAAAAAGCAGGAGCAGGCGAAGCGAGAACAAGAAAAACGGGATTGGGAACAGAAGAAACAGGAAAAGTTGGACCGGGAGAAACAGGAACAAGAACAACAGGAAGATCCGGAGCTGATGTGAGGCAAAAACAGCTTTCGAACAGACAGATGATACATGGCGTCAAATAGGAGAAAAGGATAGTATTTTTCCAATGGCCGACGACGGATATATATGCTAATCTGAAAGTATACCAGAAAGCGAAAAATGCTGATCGGAAAGTATACCACTTGAATAACTGTAATCCTTGAGATATGCTCAGGGCAGAGGTGAGTAAAAGGTGGTTATCACAAGAAAAGATTACAAAGAGATCCGGCAAAGGCATTTACACAGGATAGATAGGAATAGAAGGGTGAAACCGTTCAAATCTGAGCATTACAAGAAAGGAAATAATGTATAATGGAAAGAGGAAATGTATTAGTGATCGGTAATTCAGGAGTTGGCAAATCAACGTTGATTAATGCCGTTCTTGGTCAAGAAAGGGCGGAAACCGGTTGGGGTACAGAGGGAACAACAAAAGAATTAACGATATACACTAGTGAAAAGATACCTTTTCGTATCATCGATACATTGGGGTTTGAACCTACCTCTTCCTTTCTAAAAGAAAACAAGGCGATTAATGCTGTAAAAAAATGGTCGAAAAAGAGTGCTCAAGAAGGCCACAAAGATAATCAGATCAATGTGATTTGGTTTTGTGTTGAAGGAACATCAAGTAAACTGTTTCCAAAAACCATCGTAGATCTTTCAAAAGCAACATCAGTGTGGAAGACCGTCCCGGTGATTGTCGTAATTACGAAATCCTATTCCGTTCCGGAAAGAGTAAAAAATATAGATATGGTGAACAACGCATTTGCCAAACAAAAACGCTACACAAAGAATTTGCGTAAAGTAATTCCGGTTGTTGCATCTACCTATGTGCTGAATGAGAATGCGTATGCAGCCCCTGAGGGGATTACTGAACTGATCGATGCGACCAATGAATTGATGCCTGAAGGAATAAAGGCGAGTCAAGCAGATGTGGATACATTCAAACTCAATCGCAAGAGAGCGCTGGCTCATGGAATCACCGGAATGTCAATCACAGCAGCAGTTGTTGTTGGAGCAGTTCCGATCCCGTTTCCTGACGCTGTCATACTCACCCCAATCGAAATAGCTCTGGTCAATGCTATTGCTCGAGTATATGAAACGAATAAAAATGAAGAGTCGAAGAAATTCTTTGAGTCTATTGTAGAAATTGGAACCGTAAGTGTGGCAGCAAAATCGGCAGTAAATGCGTTGAAAGCGATTCCCGGGATCAATCTGGGTGTCAGTGTTTTGAATGCAGTTATTGCCGGCAGCATTGTAGCCATGCTGGGTGAAGGAGCAACCTATGCGTTTGAACAAGTATATTTGGGAAAAAAGAGCATGGCGGATATTGATTGGGTAAAAAAGGCGATAGAGACAAAATTCACCTCTCAATTAATAGATATTGTCAAAACCGTAGTAGAAAAAATCACGAATAACACTGATAAAAAGACCATTGCCCAAATAATCAGCGATGTATTTCAGAATTCATTCAGCGCGCCTGACGATAAAAAAAAGTAAATTTCAGCTTTGTCCGTAAAGCGAAACAAACTTCTATACATCAACCTTCAATGCGCAGCTTGGTTGGGGGCTAAGGATATATCCTTAGCCGTCAGTCGCCGCGTTACCGCCGAATTGCGGCGATACTGGCCTTATGCGGTTTGATCGAGCGTTCCGGTCGGGGAATGAATCTCATATAGAAACTGAGCATGATGGAAGCGGAACCGTCGCCCGATTTTAGCGGGACGGATGATAACTTGCGTTAAGAGAAGAGATCCGAAGAAATGTGCAATTTTCGACTCCAAATGGATATAACCATAGAAGGACTTATTTTAAGTGTGATGGAATATATGATACAATGGCAAGAACAAATAACGGCTTAATACCACAGCAATACCGGTCAGCGCAGGAAGTTCCAAGAGGAAATTTCACCCGAAAAGCGATATGCCGTATTCCATTTGTATATTCTCAGACCAGAATGATGAGAAGGGTGGCCTAGCCCTTCGGGATCTTTTCTTTGCTTCTCATGATGAGCTGCCATTTTAATTTTGGGAGGATCGTGCAATGATAGAACCGGCAAAAATGAAAGATGCCTATCAGAAAGTCGAAACAGAAAATGCTGACTTCAGACTCTATCTGAAAGCGCATGCAGATGAGCAAGAACTGGATGAGCAGTTTCTAAAATTGCACAAAGAGTTGTTTGCTGATTATGATTGCAGTAAATGCAGAAATTGCTGCAAGGAATACTCCGCGGGCCTGAAGCAAGCAGAATTGAGCCGGATTGCGGCTTTCCTAAAGATGACCGAATCTGATTTTAGGCAAAAATACGTGCTTGAAGAGTTTGGACAGTATCAGTTCAATGCCCAGCCGTGCCATTTTCTCAAAGAAGACGGCAGCTGTGAAATTGAAGCATGCAAACCCGACAGCTGTCGGGACTATCCCTATACGGACAACCGGAAAGATTATTTAGTTTATTTTTCACTGCGGAATCAGCCGGTATTTGCCCGGTTGTTTTTGAGATGTTCGAAAGACTGAAAGACGAGTATCAGTTCCAGAGAAGAAGAGAATATTAATTTTTTAAGCTTTTGCATTTATATCCAGTCAATTTAAAAAGAAAAGAGGTCGCGTCATGCAACTGGGCTGCACAAAAAAACTTTTGGATTACCTCGGCAAAAAAGGCGGACCGGCGGATGCCGGCATAGAACCGCTGCTGTCCTGGAGCGCGCATCTGATCACACTCAATCGTCGGCATGTTGTGGTGGCAGCCAACGATTCGTCGCGTTACGGTTTTGTGCTGTATGGGGTTAAGGCCAAGGATATCAAAGTACTGGATCAGCTGCTGCTGGATGGCATCCGGGCTTGTCTGGAAACTGAGTGCATCAGTCCGGAGCTGATCGATCGTTATCTGTCCGACTGCGGTGAGAGCGTAACCTTCACCAGGACGGCCAATCGTACCAACGTGGCGCGTTTGAACAAACTTTGTGAAAGGGTTGCATGGTATGCGGAGGTGTTGACGCCAGACGAGCTGCTGCAGCGCCAAATTTTGCTTTCGCTGAATTACGATCTAATTACCAACAAAAGCACTCCCGTTAAGGGCTATTTCATTCCCTTTGAGAAGTTGGCGGCGGATCTTTCCGCTCGTTACGATACCCCGCCGTATCGCTGCCGCGCCGCTGAGCTGGAAGTGGTGCTGGAGTTGGAGAGCGTTTGCCGCCGGCGCATTGTTGTGCCGCTGAGTTACACCTTTCAGCAGTTGCATCACGGCTTGCAGCAGCTTTTCTGCTGGCAGGACTATCATCTGCACGAGTTCTGGATTGAACGTTATCCCAACGGCAGATTGAAATATACGCTGATCGGCTTCCCGCGTGAGGATGAATTTGAAGGTGAAACCACGCGGATGGATCAAGACGTCTGTCTGTCCGAGATTTTCCCAAGCTACGATCATATTATCTACAATTACGATTTTGGCGACGATTGGATTCATCACATCCGCCTTGTTCGCATCGTGGAGGATTACGATAAAAATGCTCCTGTTTGCCTGGCCGGTGAGGGGGACGCGCCGCCGGAGGATGTCGGCGGGCCCAGCGGTTATGCCGAAATGCTGAGAATTCTGGCCAATCCTCAGGATGAGGAATATCCGCATATCAAAAGCTGGCTGGAAGACATGTGCTGCGAGCCTTTCAATCTTGAACAAGTGAACTATGGTTTAAGCAAAAGTGCAAGGTCAAGTTATCTTCTGCGTTGATCTTGAGAGCGAACTATAAAAATGATGATACCATTCCTATTTCAAAAAAATAGGCTCCTCAACCCCCGCTGCAGTGCGATGAAAAAACACAGGCATTGACTATGGTGTACAACACGGTTGCATCTTGCAGTGAGAGTGCTGTTTTTACCAAAAGAAACTGGCCTGGCAGTATTCTTTTGCCGCGTTCTGTCCGGCAACCCTGGCGCTTACTGTTGCGCCGGTTGGTATTGATCCCAAAACGATAGAAAACCCGTCCAAACTAAAATCGCATTTCAGTTTGGACGGGTTTTTATCGCTATCAACTTTGCACTTTTTGTAAGCGTCAAATAACCACCCTCAAGCGACAAAAAGCCACCCGAAGGTGGCAAAGTCATCCCTTGCAAATGTAAAGTCAAGTCCATAAAAGTGTGTAAATTCCTCGGTATGAATACAAACCGTATGAGTAGCGTTTATGCCGCGAAAGGTTATTTCTTTTGAGAGATGATGTGGTAGGCTTATTTGCCAGGCAGATATTTAGCTGCCGGCAAA
>JAJFTT010000057.1 GCA_021372785.1 Negativicutes bacterium
CAACCTTCCGGGAGAGTAGGTAACTGCCGGGCAAAACAAACGAAAGAAAGCGCTCATGTCTAAGCATGGGTGCTTTCTTTTTGCATGTACGCGAAGGGAAACGGGGAGACGGGGATATGAATTTCAGGCTTGCAAACGAACGCCGGCGGCATCCTTATGGCGGCTAGCTGGCGCACAATGCCGCCTGCAGGACACCACCGGCGTTCTGAGCGGGGAGGCTATGGGTGTATTCTTTTGTTTGTTCGCAGAAAGTGACGGGGAGACAGAGGTGAATGAGTGTAGGAGAGGTGGTTTACGAACACCGGCGGCATCCTTATGGCGGCTAGCTGGCGCTCAATGCCGCCTGCAGGACACCGCCGGCGTTCTGAGCGGGGAGGCTGATGAGCATTCTACTTTATTTTACTTTCCATGATTTCTATGATTGTCTTTTCGGTTGCGATCATGCCGGGGGAGGCGATCAAGCCCATATTGCGCATGGTGTCTTCCGGTGTCAAACCATTGATGCCATGCTGCGGGGCAACAGAAACATCATGCAGAGCAAATTCAACTGCACGGAAAGCGGCATCGACCGCGACGATTCCTTTCATGGTACATCCTTGATTACCGCCGTCACAGATCATACCGGTAATGCCGCAAGCCATATTGCAGATGACTTTTTCAATTTGCTCAGAGTTTGCTCCTTTCAGCCAGGCGACAGCACAAGCCATCCCGGTGCCGGCAGCAATTCCACAGCCGCAGAAAGCGGACAGTCGGCCGGAATATTCTTTGATATACATGGTGATTAAATAACTCAATGCGGTAGCGCGCAGTAAATTGTCCTGTGAGTAATGATTGATTTTTTGGACAGCATAAAGCGGCATGGTGGCGATGATGCCATGAGCGCCGCTGCCGGTAATGCTCATAGCCGGTTTTTCCAATCCGATCACTCTGGCTTCAATGGCTGCGTTGCAAAGCAATTGTGCGGTAGCTAACTCGTCTTCTGAGAAGATTTTATCTTTGTTCTGATGGAATAGCTGTGGGCTGAAGGTCGAGCGCTCGGAATGCAGTCCGGTCAGAAACAGCTGTTCATTCATCAGATAAGCCTTTTCAAGGAAAGCAATTTCTTCTCTTTTTACCGTTTCAATATAAGAAAGCAGTTCTTGCAGGCTGTAACGATGGATAAGAACTTCATCCTGACCGGTAGGAAGAACAGCAATTTGCGGCAGAGGAAGCTCCTGATCAGAAAGAAACGCAGCGTTTTGCGGCGGATGAAATCCCGAATTCGGTTGTAGGAGCAGGGTGTTTGGATAAGCCGCAGACTGAATAAACTGATCATTGACTAGAATTGCACAGACATTGGTATGTTTGTCGCGGATGATCACGCGACAGTGGTCATTGGCGGTAATCACAGTCGCGGAGATATAAATTTCGGAACTGATGCCGCTGACTGTAGCGCTGACGCGTTTTTCCAAGAGGAGTTGATCGGCTGTTTGGCGGTCGGCTGCGCTGATTTCACCTAAGAGCTGCAAACCTTTGTCAGGTTGGTTAACAGCAGCACCCAAGGCCGCCGCATAGAGGTTGCCTACTTCGCTGGTGTTGGGAATTCCGCAGGTGAAGGCATTCTTATAGATGCCGGAATTGAGACTGAGCTCGATTTTCTCAATCTTCCCGTGTGTATAACTGCGGGCCAAGGCGGCGGCAAAGGCGATGGCACCTGGCTCGGTGACACCCAAAGCCGGTTTCATATCATCATAAATCAGTTGGGTTAATTCATGCATTGGAAAATACCTGCCTTCTTTTTATCGGATAGGTTCATCGTGTTTTCGTTCATTGCTGGTATTGATCGGCTTATGGAAAAGTATAACATAACAGGCAATAGAAATCCAGAATGGCGGCGGACTGCAAAAAGGATAAAATTCTCCGCCATGGAAAGGGTTTGGCCTTAGACAGAGCGAAATTTTAATAAAATCGCCGGGATTAAGCCGATTTTCTGGCAATAAGCCGGATAGAAAATGAGCAAATAGGGGGGATCCGATGAATAAATTTCGATGTATCGCGAATCGGCAAAGCAACAGCAGGCAGCAGCAGCCCGACTGGTTGAATTTAGAGGCTGCCGGCACAGCGCAGCGCTTTCACAGCAGTTTTCCTCACTACCAGCCAACCCCACTGCTTCGGCTGTCATCGCTGGCAAAGCATTGCGGGGTTGCGGAAATCTGGCTGAAAGATGAATCTTATCGCTTTGGTTTGAATGCCTTTAAAGTCTTAGGCGGCAGTTTTGCGATTGGAAGCTATCTGGCAGAGCGTCTGCACCGACAGGTGCAAGAGCTGTGTTATGAAGAACTGATATCAGAGACTGTACGACAGCAATTGGGAGAGATCACTTTTGTTACAGCGACCGATGGCAATCACGGCCGCGGTGTTGCCTGGACGGCAGCGCAATTGGGTCAGGCTGCGGTCGTGTATCTGCCGAAAGGCAGTTCGCAGGAGCGTTTGCAGCGAATACGCGAAACAGGAGCCAAAGCGGAAATCACTGAGCTGAATTATGATCAGGCGGTTCGGTTGGCAAAGCGGAAGGCGGATCAAAACGGCTGGGTAGTGGTGCAGGACACCGCCTGGCCAGGTTATGAACAGATTCCTTGCTGGATAATGCAGGGTTATACGACGATGGCATTGGAAGCTTTACAGCAGCTAAACGGGAGTCTGCCCAGCCATATTTTCATTCAGGCGGGGGTTGGATCTTTGGCTGCGGCAATGATCGGCTTTTTTCGTCAGGTTTGCGCTGAAGCGCAGCCGGTCTGTACGGTTGTGGAAGCAGACGCAGCCGCTTGTCTCTATCGGACGGTCAAAGCGGATGACGGCGCTTTGCACTTTGTTGACGGTGATCTCAAGACAATCATGGCAGGGCTTGCCTGTGGAGAACCGAATCCGCTGGCCTGGCCGATTTTGCAGTCGGGAGCAGATTGGTTTGCTTCTATTAGCGATGCGGCAGCCGCCGAGGGGATGCGAATTCTGGGAAATCCTCTTTGCGGGGATCATCGGGTGATTTCGGGTGAAAGCGGTGCCGCCGGGTTTGCTTTCGCCATGCAGCTCTTGCTGCATCCGCGTAATGCTGTCTGGCGCAGCCGTTTGGGTCTCGACGCAGCCTCGCGTGTGTTGGTATTCAGTACCGAAGGGGATACCGATGCCGAACAGTATCGCAGGATCGTCTGGTAAATATAGAAAAGGAGGGTTTATGCGATGTATGAATTACCGGAAGCGGTGACGGTCCTCAACAAATCAATGCAGTATTGACCGGGAGAACGGTGAATCGGGTGATGGTGAATCAATCGCCTTATGAATCCGCCTGCTGTTCTGGCAGTGCAGAAGATTAGACCGTTTTAATGTTTGGCTGACACCGGACAGGGGGGGTCCTTCAGCGGTAGGGTGGAACCGCAGTCAGGTCAGCTGTGTTTGGCGCCGAACGATTTTGCCATCCTGCAGGATCTTGCAGCAGGTGAAAAACTCCCTGCCAAACATCAGCTCGAGCTGATGTTTGGCAGATGGCAACACCTTTTTATGTCACGGTGTGTGAGATATTTTCAGTCAATATAGCGATTATAACGGCAAGTTGTCAAAAAAATTGCCTCGCCGAACCTTGTCCGCTCTGCGGCGGGACACTGAGAAAGAAAGCTTATTTAGGCGGCAGCATCTATTATTGCCCGATTGGCTGGCTAGAAAGTGAGTGAGACAAGCGAGCGAAGCGATGACAGCGCAAAAAGAGCGGATCCGTATTGACGTAAGGATCTGCTCTTTTTGAGTCGATGACGGCAATCCTTCAGGCACTATCCAGGTTGAAATTTGTTTTAATCATCTTTTCCCATCGGCAGATCGTTGGCATGTTTGCGCTGCTGGCTGTATAAAAACACGGAACAAAGTAAACCACAGAAACCGCAGAAGAAGAAACCGAAGCCTGCTCCGGCGAATTCGGTAATTGCCCCGGCAATGGTATTGCCAAAAGGAGTGACGCCGCCGTTGAGCATGGAATAGAGTGACATCACCCGACCGCGCAGATGATCGGGTGCCGTCAGCTGTAAAGTAGAATTGCAGGTGGCGCTGTAGGTGATTTGGGTTAAGCCGATAAAAAACATCACAATTGAAGCTGTGATAAAAGTTTGGGGTAGAAGCATGGTCATTTCTAAAAGGCAAACCAATGAGGCGCCCAAGTAAATAAACATGGTTTGCGGTCCGTGATAAGACAAGGAAGCCAGCGCTATCGCTCCCAGTACTGCGCCGGCACCCATAGAAGACATCAGGATGCCATAACCGGTGGCACTCATGTGCAGGACCTGACTGGCAAAGACCGGAACCAGCACGTTGAGATTTAAAGCAAACATACTGGTCAGGCTGACCATGCCAAGCACGTTGCGGATGGTTGGTGTTTGAATGGCGTAACTGAGACCTTCTTTAATAGCTCCCAGCGTATTTTGGGGTTTGTTATTTGCAGCTTGGACGGGCATTTTCATCATCAGCAAAGCTGCGATGACAAAGAGAAAACTGATCGCATTGAGCAGAAAGGAGAGAGCGGCGCCAAAAAAATCCATGGTCAAGCCGCCAATCGCCGGTCCGACGATGCGGGCGCCATTGACAATGGCAGAATTCAGAGAGACAGCGTTCAGCACCTCTTCACGGGGGACGATATCGCTGATCATTGACTGTCGGGCGGGATTATCAAAAGAAGTGCAGATTCCCTGCAGCAATGCCAGGCAGAGAATATGCCAATATTGTACTGTGTGCGTATAGACCAGAAGCGCTAAAATCAGTGCCTGAATGGTCAAACCGATCTGCGTCCAGAGGATGACAGTGCGTTTGGAGACACGATCAATCAAAACGCCGGCGTAGAGTGAAAGAAAAATAAAAGGTAAAAACTGGGCCGCATTGACCAAACCAAGTTTTAAGGGAGAATTGGTCATTTGCAGAACCAGCCAGGATTGACTGGCGCGCTGGATCCAGGAACCGATCAGACTGATGGCTCTGCCGGACCAAAATAAGCGAAAATTGGGGTAACGCAGTGCGGAAAAGGGATTTCCTTTGCTGGGCATAGCCTTCATTGCATTCATTCCTTTGCATCAGCGGATTATTTCCATTAACGTAATATTAACATGATACAGTTTTCTTGTAAAGACATAAAAAACAAATCGCAGTAAATAACCTGGATTCCCACCGCAATTATAACAAGGTGGGCAAAGCAATTCCCATCATTTCGTAAAATTCCATTTGCCGCTTAGTAATTTCGCCAAGACGCAAACTTCGACCTGGTTGTTCAAAACACTCAATAACGTCGAATTCATC
>JAJFTT010000058.1 GCA_021372785.1 Negativicutes bacterium
AGCGATTCGGCGCAGCGATTCGGCGCAGCGATTCGGCGCAGCGATTCGGCGCAGCGATTCGGCGCAGCGATTCGGCGCAGCGATTCGGCGCAGCGATTCGGCGCAGCGATTCGGCGCAGCGATTCGGCGCAGCGATTCGGCTAAAAAACCGAGCCGAGGCTGATCTTGTTAAGCCAAGTTCAGCCGGACCTGCAGTTTGCCTGCTTTTTGACTTTGGATCAGAATGGTTACCAGGTCACCGGCTGAACCCTGCACCAGCCAACTCACCTGCTTTTGGCTGATTTCATCGTGCCCGCTGCGGAAAGCGCCGTTTTCAAATTTACCGCTGCGGCCGGCACGGCCGGCCAGATGACCGATTTTACGTTTGGCCGGTGTGCCGTCGACGATCTTCGCACCGCTCAGTTCGACTGTGACTTCCTTCGCCGCCTGCAAATTGAGCGCTTCCTGGGTCAGATGAGTCGGCAGATAGCCGATATTGCAAACCAATAAACTGACTTTCCAGGAATTGTGGTCGATCTTCTCCGCTTTTGCTTCTTCCGCAGTCAAACGCGGCAAGGTCCGGGCATGGCGCAGCATAAAACGGCTGACCTTGGCGCATTCCTCCGGCAGAAATTGTGACGGACAATTTTGCACAACTGTTTTTGTATGGAAACCGCCGATTTCCACTTCACCCAGCTGCGGATGCTGAAATTTAGTCCAATTGACGAAGCCTTTGCCTGCCAGCACTTCATCATTCCAGGCCAGAATCTTAGCAAAATCTTCTCCTAACACTTTATCGGTCTTGTCACGGCGGGGCCAGATATCTTTTACTCCGGCACGATTGGCCAAATCCCACAGTTCAATGGTATAGGCGGGGATACCGAGATGACCATAGAGCCAGTCATCAAAAGCGCCGCTGGAAAAAGTGGACGGATCGGAGAAGAATTCATCGTAAATATTGATGCAGGGGTAGCCGGTTTCTGCGGTCGCCATTTCGCCGATGGCCTTCAAGAGAGAGACATCCAATTTCGGCGCCTGTTTTTCCGGTTTGATCCCCGGCGGTCTGAGAATCACACCGCCGGTGGTATGTAAGGTGGAAGCACTGCCGATATTGGGATGCGCTAAAACAAAATCGGCAACATGATGCGTTTCCGGTTCCGAAAGCGGATAGGCCCCGGCACCGGCTTGTTTGGCTTCCACTCCCCATTGGCAGGGATAATTGCGGTTGAGGTCCATTCCCCATTTGGCCGGAGCCGCTTCGATTTCGCCGCCGTTGTATTGCTGTAAGATGCCTTCGCTGAAGATTCGGTAAAAAACGCCATCTTCCTCATCCGGCAGCCGCTTCAACATCAACCGGTCGTCAGTCTCGGCGGCCTTCCATTCACCGCTTTTACTCCTGACCCGCATCAGCAGAATTTCCCCGTTGCCGTCGATATCCTGAGCCAGCAAACCAGGCAGGATCTCCGGTTCCGGGTACATTCTGGGCACGGAACGCAGGGTATCCGGGGTTGTTAAATATACTTCCGCGCCATCCGGGGAGACACGCGGCAGGATATAGAACGTATAACGCTGCAGCAGACTTTGCACGGCAGGGTTCGTCGCAGCTTCGCTGAGCAGATAGTCGATGGTATAAAGCGCTACCATCGCGCCGGTGACTTCGCCGGCATGATGATTGCCGTCAATATAATAAGCCGGTTTATCGGCCGCCGCGCCTGTCGCGGGATCTGTGATCTCCATCAGCCACTGCTGCCTGCCTTGCGGTGATTGCCCAATGGAGAGTAAATTTGCCAATTTGGGGTAGCCGGCCTGCAATTGCCGCAGTGCAGCCGTCAATTCGTCATAAGCATAATAATGATCATACTTCAATTTCAACATACCTTTTCCTCCTTTAGTCGAGATTAATAATTATACTTCTCTATGTATATTTATTCTTCCTGCCCCATGAGAAAATATTTCCGCCGCAAATTGATCCTCACCGGCAGTCTGTCGCCTGCGTTTGGCAGAGAGTCGCCGACTGTCATCCGCCTCAGTTGCCGTTCATGCGGTGCGGCTGCGCTGAAACTCAATTTCACACGATTTCTTCCTTCCTAGCGTTCGGCTCCGGTCGGCACAATAATTGCAATATTCCTCATAAGGAGTCCGGCTTCCTGCCTGATTGAACGGACGTCAGAAATAAGATTGCATTTTGCCGCTCTTTTTGCTATATTGAAGGCAGCTGAAATTCAAGCGGAACGAGGTGTTATATTTTGAGTCTTCGTCAGGAAACAGAATCGCTGGTTCGTGAATTGGTCGGCTGCGCCAGCATTGTGGGCACCGCCGGCGAAGCGGATCTGGCCCGGCAGGTTTTTGGTTTTTTTGCCGCTCTGGCTTATTTCAAAGCGCATCCGCAGCAGTTGATCCTGCAGCCAACCGCAGAGGATGATCTTTTACGTTTTAATGTCATCGCTTTGGTGAAAGGCGAAGCCGCCCCGCAGAGCGACACCTTGCTGCTGCTGGGTCATCTGGATACGGTTGGTGTTGAGGATTATCATAAATTAGCCCGGTGGGCCTTTACACCGGATCAATTGAAAGAGCAAATTGAGACAGCCAACCTGCCGGATGCCGTCACAGCGGAAATTCATGCCGACAATTGGCTGTTGGGCCGGGGTATCCTGGATATGAAAAGCGGCCTGGCCGCTCAAATGCTGGCGGTCAGGCAGGCGGCGGAAAACGCGGCTGCTTTTCAGGGCAATCTGCTCTTCCTGGCCGAATGTGATGAAGAAGATAATTCTCACGGTGTGCTTTCCGCTTTGCCGCTTCTGGAAGAACTTTGCCGTGAACATAAGCTGAGCCTGCAGGGAGCGATCAACGCCGATTACACCGCCCCGCGTTACCAGTACGATCAGGCGCGCTATCTCTACTACGGCACAGTCGGGAAACAATTGCCGGCGTTCTATGTGGTCGGCAAAGAAACGCATGTGGGAGATCCTTTTGGCGGTCTTGACCCCAATTTTCTGGCTGCGCATTTAGTCGAACAGATCAGTTATCACCCCGATTTTTGTGACATGGTGCAAAACGAACTGACCATGCCCCCCGTCACCTTAAAGCAAACCGATTTCAAGCTGTTCTATACCGTGCAGACGAACATCAGCTCCCTGGTTTACTTCAATCTGGCGGTGCAGCATTGGTCGCCGGAAACCGTATTAAACCGGATGTGCGACGCTGCCGCATCTTCCTTTCAGGCGGCGCTGCAGACACTGCAGTCGCGTTACGACGTCTACTGCAGCCGCAGCGGGTTGCCGCAGCAGAAATTACCGTGGCAGCCACGCGTGCTGACCTACAAAGCTATGGTGGACAACGCCGCTCTGCTGCACGGCGAGACCTTTCACAGCGCCTTGCGGCAATATGCGCGGCAGCTGGCACAAACTTCGAAAGATTTACGGGAATACAATACCGCCATGGTGCAATTTGTCTGGCAATGGCAGCAGGATCAGCGGCCGGCCATCGTTGTTTTCTTTGGCAGCGTTTATTACCCTAGCATCCAGCTGGACAACAACCGGCCCAAAGACAGACGCCTGATCCAGGCCGTTGAGTCGGCAGTCGCCGATAGCAGTGAACTTTTACAACCGTATCATCTGGAGAAACGTTTCTTTTACCCCTACATTTCTGATGCCAGCTTCCTCAGCCTTTCCGACAGTGCTGCGGAACTCTCTGCCTATACCGACAATTACCCTGCTTATTTCGAAAAACAGCGCACCGATTTTGAGCGGATCGGCCGCCTCTCCATGCCGGTCGTCAACATCGGTGCCTACGGCAAAGATGCGCACCAATACCTGGAACGGATTGATGCCGACTATAGTTTTTGCGTGACCCCGGTTTTAATTCAAAAAACGATTCAGTCATTCTTTCAACAAACAAAGCACTAGAAAACCTGAGAGGAGGTTCAAATGAAAGTCATCGCTTTTAACGGCTCTCCCCGCCGCAACGGCAACACGGCGCAAAGCATTCAAATTGTTCTGGCTCAATTGGAAAAGGAAGGAATCGAAACGGAGTTGATTCAACTGGGCGGACAAGTTCTTTCCGGCTGCACCGCCTGCGGCGCCTGCCGCAATTCGGATACGCCGCATTGCGTGATTGAAAACGATCCGATGAACAGCTACATTCAAAAATGTCTGGCAGCCGATGGCATTATCATCGGTTCGCCTGTTTTCTTTGGCAACGTGACGCCGGAAGTAAAAGCTTTTATCGACCGCGTCGGTTTCACCACCGGCAGCAACTTACGCAATAAGGTCGGCGCCTCTGTCGTGGCAGGCCGTCGTGCCGGCTCCAATTTCACTTATGCCGCGATCAACTTTTTCTTTGGCATCAAGCAAATGATCATCCCGACTTCCAGTTATTGGAACATGACGCTGGCCTCCGCCGCCGGTGATGTGCAAAAAGACGCGGAGGGGATCCGCACTTTTGAACGTTTGGGAGAAAACATGGCCTGGCTGCTGAAAAAAATCCAATAGAAAAAAGGCTCTGCCGAAAACGCGGCGGAGCCTTTTTTGGTTGTGCCCGATCCCTCAGAAGAGCACGCTCAGCAAGCGTGAACGGCTGAGCTGATTAGAATACCCGCAGCCGACGACCGGCCGGTTTCCTTCGGCATTGACCAGCTGCATCCGATGCTGCAAGAGACTGCGGCCCGGCCCTTTTTGGCGAAGCTGTTCAAAAATCAGCGAAACATGGGTTTCTTCTTTTGTATCAATTGGTTGTGATGGTATAAGCGCCTTTCACCATCACATAGGAAAAAAAACGTATATTCAGTCCGCGGCCATCCGTACGGGGAATCAGCAAGTGATGGTTGCACAAGACGGCGTCACCGGTCTTTAAGTCGCTGCCGGCGGTGAGATCGGCTACCCCGGCATTTTCCGCATTGCCGATGGCCAACGCCTCGCCGGCACGGAGAATCATTTCCGTACCTTCCGATCCGATCAGGCGAGCCCCCGGCGACAGCTCTAAGATTTCCCATTTTGCCGCCGCAAGCGGATCGTCAGAATCAGCGGGTAAGGCAGCCAGCGCTGTCTGAATCTGCTCGCCGACCATGACCTGAATTTCCTCTTTGAACGTCACGAGTCTGGACTGCAGATAACTGAGTGTGATCAGAGGATCGCTGTCGCTGCCGGCTTCCCCCACACTGGCCTGACTGGTCCGCAGCGGCTGCAGACATAAGAGCAGACCGCAGAACAGAATGATCAGGGAAGGCCATCTTTTTCTACTCATCGTCTTTTCCTCCCGAAACCCGGTTTTTTATTCTTTCACCAACCATTGACCGGTCGCCAAACAACGTAAGTAAGCATGGATCAAAGCATCCAGTTCTCCGTTCAAAATGGCTTGGGTATTGCCGCTTTCCAGACCGGTCCGATGATCCTTGACCAAACTGTAGGGTTGCAAGACATAGGAACGAATCTGACTGCCCCAGGCAATTCCGGATTTTCCGTCTCTTGCCTGCATCGCCTCCGCTTCCCGCGACCGCCGCTCCCGCTCATAAAGCTTTGCTTTCAAAATGCGCAGCGCGGTCTGACGGTTGGCATGCTGCGAGCGTTCATTTTGGCAGGTAACGACAATACCGGTGGGCAAATGCGTGATCCGGATCGCGGTCTCGACCTTATTGACATTCTGACCGCCGGCACCGCCGGAACGGTAGGTGTCGATTTTCATTTCATCCGGTTTTAAATTGACTTCAATGGCATCATCGATCTCGGGCAGAACTTCCACCGCCGCAAACGAAGTGTGCCGACGTCCCGAGGTATCAAAAGGAGAAATTCGGACCAGCCGATGCACGCCGTTTTCCGATTTTAAATAGCCATAGGCATTTTCACCCCGCACGAAAAAAGTGGTGCTCTTTAAGCCGGCTTCGTCGCCGTTTTGATAATCGGCAATTTCCACTTTATAACCGTGATCCTCGGCATAACGCGTATACATCCGCATCAGCATTTCCGCCCAGTCCTGCGATTCGGTTCCGCCTGCGCCGGGGTGGATGGTCAGGATGGCGTTGGAAATATCCAGCGGGTCGGACAGCAGTGTGGAGAGCTCCAATTTTTCCAAAGCGGCGGATAACTGCCGATAACCGGTCAGAAGTTCTTTTTCCAGCTCGGCATCGTTTTGCTCTTCCAGCAGCTGCAGCAATTCGTTTAAATTTTGCAAATCCGCCTGCAGGGTTTCAAAGCTGCTGACCTGATTTTTGATACGATTGCTTTCGGCGATTAATTTCTGAGCAGTTTCCGGCGTGTTCCAGAGATCCTCTCTGGCAATTTCCGTCTGCAACCGCTCCAGATAGACGATCTTTTGATCGTAGTCAAAGAGACCTCCGCAGTTCGGTCAATCGGGGAGGAATGTCGGCTAAATCGTGCTTGATATCATCCAACACCAGTCATCAACACCTTTCAAGTCGTAAGAAGATTCTGCCTGATCGAAGCCTTTTTTTATTTGCCGCAGCACTGTTTATATTTTTTTCCGCTGCCGCAGGGACAGGGATCATTTCTGCCGATTTTTTTCTTGGAATTCTGAACCGGCATCCGTTTGCTGCCAGCCGACATCAGCGCCGGATCGATTGGTTTTGCCACTTGCTCCCGTTGGATCGGTTCCTTGCGCACTTGAATCTGCACCAGATACATCTGACGGACCACATCATTTTGGATATTATGAATCATCTCACTGAACATCTCATACCCTTCTACCTGATACGCCTGCAGAGGATCCTGCTGCGCATAAGCGCGCAGACCGATCCCGGTGCGCAGTTCCGTCATATCTTCCAGATGCTTCATCCATTTGGTATCCACGGTGCGCAGCATCAGCATCTGTTCCAGTTGGCGCATGATTTCCGGAGTGAATTCGGTTTCCCGTTTCTCATATTCCTGTTCGGCGATTTCCTGTAAAGTGTTCAGAATCAGCGCGCGGTCGTTCGCCTGCAAGGCTGCCGCCAGGTTTTCTTCACTCGCCTGAGGCAGCAGCTCCTGCATCGATTTCAGCATCCCTTCCCTGTCCCATTCCGCCGGTTTGATATGCTCACTGCAGAATGTTTCCAAACGTTCTTCTAATGTGCTGCGTACCATACCCAGGATTTCGGCTTTCAGACTGCCGCCTTCCAGGACCTGACGCCGCTGACTATAGATGATTTCACGCTGCTTATTCATCACATCATCGTATTCGAGCACGTGTTTACGGATATCGAAGTTGCGTGCCTCCACTTTACGCTGCGCATTTTCGATGGCTTTGCTGAGGATACTGTGCTCGATGGGAATATCATCTTCCACCTTCAGGCTGTCCATCAAGGCCGAAACCCGATCACCGCCGAAGAGACGCATCAGATCATCTTCCAGGGAAATATAAAACTGACTGGAACCGGGGTCACCCTGACGGCCGGACCGGCCGCGCAATTGGTTATCAATACGGCGCGATTCGTGCCGTTCGGTGCCAAGAATATGCAGTCCGCCCAAAGCAACGACGCCTTCTCCCAGCACAATGTCCGTGCCGCGTCCGGCCATGTTGGTGGCGATGGTGACCATGCCCTTTTGCCCGGCTTGCGCTACGATTTCCGCTTCTTTTTCATGGAATTTAGCATTCAGGACCTGATGCGGGATCCCTCTGCGGTTCAGCATTTTCGATAAATATTCCGATTTTTCAATCGAAATCGTGCCGACCAAGACAGGCTGACCTTTGCTGTGACGCTCGATGATATCCTCTACCACCGCATTGAACTTCGCCTGTTCGGTTTTATAAACGACGTCGGGTAAATCGATGCGGATCATCGGGCGATTGGTGGGGATGACTACCACATCCATCTTATAGATGGCGCGGAACTCGCCTTCTTCCGTCTCCGCCGTGCCGGTCGTGCCGGAAAGTTTTTTATACATACGGAAATAATTTTGAATGGTGATGGTTGCCAGCGTCTGATTTTCCCGTTCTACGGTAACGCCTTCCTTTGCCTCGATTGCCTGATGCAGGCCGTCGCTGAAACGGCGGCCAAACATCATACGGCCGGTAAATTCATCCACGATGATGACTTTACCGTTGTTCACCACATAATTGACATCCAGCTGCATCAAGGCTTTCGCTTTGATGGCGTTAACCAAAAAATGGTAGAGTTCGCTGTTTTCCGGAGCCATCAGATTCTCGATGCCCAGTAAACTCTCAACCTTTGTGACACAGCTTTCGGTGGTAGAAACCGTTCTGGCTTTCTCATCGACGGTATAATCTTCTTCTTTTTTTAAGCGCGCGGCGATCTGAGCGAATTTGCTATACAGATCGGTCGACTTATCGCCCTGGCCGCTGATAATCAGCGGAGTACGTGCCTCATCGATTAAAATACTGTCCACTTCATCAACGATGGCATAATTCAACGGCCGCTGCACCATGTTTTGCTGATAAACCACCATGTTATCCCGCAGATAGTCAAAGCCAAATTCGCTGTTGGTGCCATAGGTAATATCGGCGGCATATGCTTTGCGGCGATTGATATAATCGAGGTCATGAAACAGGACGTCTACCTGCAAACCTAAAAAGCGATGGATTTTACCCATCCATTCGCAGTCGCGTTTGGCCAGATATTCGTTGACTGTCACAATATGCACACCCTTGCCGGTCAGCGCGTTGAGATAAGCCGGAAAAACCAGAGCGAGCGTCTTACCCTCACCGGTTTTCATTTCAGCGATGCGTCCCTGGTGCAGAACAATGCCGACCAAAATCTGCGTATCATAAGCGCGCTGGCCGATCGTGCGGATGCCTGCTTCCCGGACCGTCGCAAAAGCCTCCGGCAGGAGTTGATCCAGGGTCTCGCCGGCTGCTAAACGGGCTTTGTATTCTCCGGTTTTTGCCGCTAACGCCGCATCCGGCAAAGCATGCATCGCAGCTTCCAGTTCATTCACTTTTTGCAGAATCGGGGTCAGTTTATCAATTTCCTTTTGATTGGGATCCCCAAACAGCTTTTTTACAAATCCAAACATGCTTATACCTCTTTCCCTCCACGTTGTAAGGCGCGTTTTTCCCGAATATCATCGACCATTGCCCAAAGGCCGCCTAAAATCAGGGTATGTCCCCCCAACATGATCGGTATTTTTGCTGTCACAGCTGCCTTGGTAAATTCCCGAATGAAAGGGTCCCGGATGATCTGCCAGTTGCCCAAATCGGAGTTGAAGCGATCATGCTCGCTGGCTTTGATTTTCATATGGGCAAAAATAACTCTGGTGTCGATAAAAGCAACATCGGAATGACAGCTGACCCAATCAAAAAAAGCCTGGCAGCCTGCTGCCTGAATAAACGCCGCCACAAAAGAACAGACTTTGCCTTCCGCTTCCAGATTCATCGCTTTCATGCCGCGTTCTTCGGAGACAATGCGCAGACGAGCTTGAATATGGGTATTGATATGCTCAATCATTGGAGCGCCGATGCGGCCGGACATCCAAACCGAAGGGATATATTCCTTTTGCCGCAAAACATTCCAGGCTGCTTCCAGGGTTTTCGTGTTCCAATCCAAAACGTCTACAGCGGCTCGGATGCGCGGGCTGATTTCCGGCATCAATTTCAAAAATAATATTTCTGTCGGTGTGTCGAGATCAAAATGGATACCGGAAGAATGCGGCATTAATAATCTGGGCAAATGCGCCTGCCGGCGCAGCTGATAGCCGAGTGCGTTATCCATTTCAGGAGGTTCCATCGTCAACAGGCACTTGGCGGGACACCAACCGACAATATCAGCCGATTGCACATTGTTGACATAAACGACCTGTTCATTTTCAGAAAGAACTTGAGCGATGTTGCCAAATTCCGCAGAACTCAGCAAGGGAGAGCTGGCACCGCTGAAATAGAGCGCTTTCTCCATTTGATATTGCTCAACAATTTTTTGCAGCGCTTTGCCGTAATGGAACGGCCGCCATTCGGTTGTATCTTCTACGATGGCTCCCAGGGCGCTTGCTTCGGCCGCTAAATCGGGGTAATTGGTCGCTAAAATTACCCGGTCATAATCGGGATGCCGAACTAATTTTTCGATATTATCCAGACAAATTGCCTTACGAACCCCTAACATTTGCAGTTCTATTGTGCTGGTAGGCGCGCCGCCTTCGAAAATTACGGCTGTCACAGGCTGACTCATTTGTATCTCTCCTTTGTGTTCAAGCTGCTTTGAAAGGCGCCGATTTCCATGCCGGCAGCGTTGCCCTGGCGTCGTTTTCGTTACTGTCTGCCTGCCTTTTTGCCAAGCGAAAAAATAACTGACTTTATTTATTCGTCACTGTTTGCATCATTTCCTGCAATCCTCCGCTTTGTTTCACCTGACAGAGCAGGAAACACCACCAGAGCAGGAAACACCACGTTAAAATAATTCGTATATCAAACCAACGGCAGGCAGAGGGGGGTTGGACGGCAGCATCCCCCTGACTTCCCGTCGGAATTGAAACTGAAAACTTTCATAGAGAGCAATGGCAGGATAATTCCCCGCCAGCACACAAACCCGCAAAGGCCGTTTGGTTCGGTTGACGATCCAGAGCAGCAAGATCCGCGCCAGGCCTTGCCGATAATGCAGCGGCTGAATATAGAGCCAGGTCAGTTCTTGCTCCGCCGTCGCGGCAAAACCGACCGGTTGATTCGCTTCCGTAATCACCCAGACTTCATCCGCAAACAATTTCTCCGTCTCAAAACAGTTCGCTAAGGGAACGAACCCCTTCCCAAGGCCGCAGCGCAGAAGTTCATCCCGGCGGGCGGCATCATAAATCGCTGTGAGATACGGCCAATCGGACGCCCGGTAACGCCGGACGCCGGGCGCCGGCTTTTGTCTGATGCCATCCGGCTGTTGTTCGCAACCGCTTTTGTCCGGAAGCAAGCTACTCATTTTCAGGCTGGAGCAGCTCGCTGAGTTTGGCCAGACGCCGCAAAGCTTCCGCTAAAACCTCTGAATCGCGGGCAAAATGCAAGCGGATCAAATGGTTCACCGGTTCCTGAAAGAAGCTGGAACCAGGGACTGCCGCGACGCCAATCTCTCGAATCATCCATTCGCAAAATGCCAAATCAGTCCAACCGGCAAATTGAGGCAGCGCCAGGAAATCGGCAATATCCACCAGGATAAAATATGTTCCCTGTGGAAGATGATATTTCAGCCCGATACGGTCTAAACCGCGGCTAAAAAAATCACGTTTTTCGGTGTAAATGCGCTGTAACTCCTGATAATATTCCGGTCCGAAATTCAAGCCGACCGTGGCAGCCTCCTGCAGCGGAGCCGGAGCGCCGACCGTCAGGAAATCATGCACCTTCTTGGCGGCTTCGACCACTGTTTCCGGTCCGATCAGGTAACCGAGCCGCCACCCGGTCATAGAATAGGTCTTGGATAAGGAATTGCAGGTGATCGTTCGTTCAAACATTCCGGGTAAAGCGGAAAGATAAACATGCTGAAAAGGCTGATAGACAATATGTTCATAGACCTCGTCTGTGATGATGAAAGCATCATACTGTTCCGCTAACCGTCCGATCAACAAAAGCTCTTCCAGACGAAAAACCTTGCCGCAGGGATTGGACGGATTGCAGACAATGATCGCTTTGACATTCTGACGGAAGGCCTGCTCCAATTGTTCCGGGTCAAAACAGTATTCCGGCGGAGTCAGAGCGACGTAAATCGGTTCGGCGCCGCTGAGAATGGCATCGACCGCGTAATTTTCATAAAACGGCGAAAAAACGATCACCTTATCGCCGGGATTACAAACCGTCAGCATGGCAGCCATCATCGCTTCCGTGCTGCCGCAGGTGATGACGATCTCTGTTTCCGGATTGATGACACGGCCGATGGCCGCGCTTTGTTTTTTTGCCACGGCGTCGCGTAGATTTTTGGCGCCAAAAGTGATGGAATATTGATGCGGACCTGTCAAGGCAGTTGCGGCCAGAGCCGCTTTAATCGCCTGAGCCGGGCCAAAATCCGGAAAGCCCTGGGATAAATTGATTGCATCACATTCATCACTGATGCGAGTAATTCTGCGGATCACAGAATCGGTGAACGTAGCGACCCGTTTGCTTAATTGCGGCATCGTTATTCCTTCTTTCTGGCTGTTCTTGTTGATTTTCTGTTCGGGAAGGCCCTTCTTCTCCCGTTTGTACGTTTCGTATTCCTACCAACCTGACGATTTGCCGCCGCCATTTTTCAGCAGCCAGACAATCGCCTCCCGGTAACCGGCAAAACCAAGTCCCTGAAAGCTTGCCGCACAAGCCATGCCGGCATAGGAAACCTGCCGAAACGCTTCCCGTTGGCTCAGCTGCGTCAGATGCACTTCCACCGCGGGCAAATCCACCGCTTTCAGCGCATCCAAAATGGCAATGCTGGTGTGTGTATAAGCGCCTGGGTTGATCACAATGCCATCGCAGCATCCCTCGGCATGCTGGATGGCATCGATCAGGTCCCCTTCGTGATTGGACTGATAAAACTCGACGCTGACCTGGTTTTCCAGGCAGACATTCCGGATGTAGGCGAGCAGATCGGCATAGGTTTGTCTGCCGTAAATCTCCGGTTCGCGACGGCCCAATAGGTTGAGATTAGGACCGTTGATGATTAAAATGTGCATCAAAATACTCCTTCGTCAAATTGACCGCAGCGGTTAAGCTGCCATTGTTATCTACGAAAGCCTGAGCGGTATCCCGGTAAATCGGTGCTCTATGCGCATACATTTGCGTCAGCGCGGCTTCGCTCAGGGAGAGCGGTCGGTCTTCCCGGCATAATTTCGTTAAATCACGCTGCAGCCAGACAAGATATCCGTTCTGCTGCAGGGCATTGCGGTTCCGCTGCCGCAGGATGGAACCGCCGCCGGTGGCAATGACGCAGCCGCTGACCTTGCCCAGGCGCTCGATCACATTGGTTTCAAGATCGCGGAATTCCGCTTCCCCTTTGACGGCAATCAGTTGCGCCACCGACATTCCCTGTTCTGCTTCGATCCTTTCATCACTGTCAAAAAAAGTTCGCTGCATTTTTTCGGCCAGCAGACGGCCAACACTGGTTTTACCGCAGCCGGGCATACCGATCAGAATCAGATTGCTCAGGCTATGCTGCATCTGCCGCAGAATCTGCTCCATTTTCTGCTCGCTGATTGCCGATTGGCTGAATAATTCCGCTGCCGCTTTGGCTTGGGCCACCAGCATCGGCAGCCCGTTGGTCGATGGAATCCCCAGCTGCCGCGCCTGTAAAAGCAAGTCGGTTGCCAAAGGATTATAGATGACATCAATCACGCCCCGGCAATCGGGAAATTGACGCAAATCCAGCAGTCCGGCTCCGTTATTGGGAAAGGTACCAACCGGTGTCGTATTGATGATCACCTCGGTATCCCGCTGCGCGGCTAAATTCTGATAGTGGATGGGACCGCTGCGGGAGACATGACGGATCCGAACGGCGCCGGAATCCTCTGCCAGTACATGTGCCGTGCGGGAAGTAGCGCCGGTTCCTAAGATCAGCACTTTGCGCCCCTGCAAGCGGATACCAGCCTGCTGCTTACAGTAGTCCAGACCGGCATAATCGGTATTATGTCCGTAGAGACTGCCATCCTCCCGACGATAAATGGTATTCACCGCATTGATTCTCTGCGCCAGCGGGGACACTTCCCGGCAAAATTCCATCACGCTCTGTTTATAGGGAATCGTCACATTCAAGCCGCGGAATTCTCCTGTTTGCATGAATTCCCGCAATTGGGCGGGAGGGATGTCAAACAGCTGATAGCCATACGCTGCCAGCTGTCTGTGGATCATCGGGGAATGACTGTGCTGCAGATGGCAACCCAATAAGCCGAAGGGAGCCTTGCTTTCAGCGCATGGCTGCTCTGCCTGCGGCAATTGTTCTTCTCTGCCGGCCGGCACCGCTAGCGGCCTCGCCATTTCCGCCTGTTGACTATGCTCTTCCGCTGCTGCTTTCTGTGCTTCTACCGCTTGGTTTGGCAGCGCCTGTATGGATTCCGGTTCAGGATTTTTCTGCCGCAGTGTTTGCTGATAAGCACGGCTTACACGGAAAATCGTTTCATACAGCGCGGCAATCCCGGCTGCGCAGCCAGGCTCCTGCGCCTTGGTCAGACGCTCTACCACACCGGCCTCCCGGGAGGGGTCGAATACAGGCAGTTGCCTCGCTTGTTTATAAGCGGCAATCGCAGCGACAATTTCCATCCGCCGGCAGAAAAGCGCTGTCAGCGCATCATCAATCTCGTTCAGTTGTTTGCGATAAGTTTCCAGATCCATTTTACCCTCCCTTCTGGCTTTGCCGCAGGCGAAGCAAACCCGCTCTGCCGCGTTGTCAGCGAAGCTCCTGCCGCAGAAACCCTTCGCGTTCCGTTTGGTGACCCTGATCAGCCAAGAGATAATCCAGGAGTACTGCGGCCAGCACCGCTTCCACACAAGGCGTCGCCCGCAAGGCGATGCAGGGATCATGCCGTCCGGAGATGGTCAAAACAGCATCCGTTCCCGTCTGCAGATCGACCGTTTGCTGCTGCCGCGCGATGGACGCGGTTGGTTTAAAAGCAACCCGAACCAGGAGAGGCATACCTGTGCTAATACCGCCAAGCACGCCGCCGTGATGATTGCCGGCGGTCACGACCTTGCCCTCTTGCATGCGCCAGGGATCGTTATGTTCAGAACCGCGCATTTTAGCCGCGGAAAATCCACTGCCGAATTCCACACCGCGCACGGCCGGGATCGCGAACAAGACCGCCCCCAGCCGGCTTTCGATCCCATCGAACATCGGATTGCCCCAGCCGCCCGGCAGACCGACGGCCGCGGCTTCAATCACACCGCCGACGGAATCTCCGGCTGCAGCGGCTTGTCGAACCTGCTGCAGCATGGCGCTGCCGGCTGCCGCATCACAGAACGGCAGCTGCTGTTGCTGCAGCTGCCTCAACTGCTCCGCCGTCACCAGCACAGGGGGAAGCGGCTGATCCGCCGCATTGCCGATGGCGGCGATATGGCCGCCGATCGTGATGCCGTGCCGCTGCAGAATCTGTAAAGCAACCGCGCCGGCAAAGCAGAGCGGCGCCGTCAGACGGCCGGAAAAATGACCGCCGCCCCGCAGATCCTGAAAACCATGATACCGTAAAAAAGCGGGATAATCCGCCTGAGAAGGACGTGGATAGCGGCGGAATTGCTCATAATCCGCTGATTTGACATCCTGATTGCGGAAGACAGCACACAAAGGGGCTCCGCAGGTAGTCTGTTCCAGCATTCCGCTGAGGATCTCAGGCAGATCGCTTTCGCTGCGGGCGGAAGTCAGCTCTGTTTGTCCGGGCGAGCGGCGCCGCAGAAAATGCTGCACCTCCTGCCAGTCGATGCGTTCCCCGGCCGGTAAGCCATCCATCACAACCCCCACCGCCGCGCCGTGCGACTGACCAAAAATACTGATGCGCAATAACTTGCCAAACTCAGAGGACATCGTATTTCCCTCCCAACGCCGCATAATCCAGAAAGAAATCCGGATAAGATTTTTCGATCGCCTGCGCGGATTGAATCGTTACGCAATTTTGTGAAAAACAAGCCGCGATCGCCGCCGCCATCACCATACGGTGGTCCGCATAACTATTGACCAGACCGCCCGCTAAAAATCCGCGGCCAACAATACAGAGCGTATCACCGTCATCCTCTAAAAAAGCCCTGCCGCCCAGCGCGGCCAGCATCCCAAGGATTGCCTGCAGACGATCGCTTTCTTTCAGGCGCAGTCGTCTGACCTGCCGCAGGCGGCTCTCTCCCTTGGCGGCGGCGGCAAGCACAGCCAGCAGCGGCACCAGATCGGGGATTTGCGCCGTATCGGCCGCGAAGGCCCGCAGCATTTCCCGCCGCGCCGTCACCCTGCCGGATTCAAGACTCAAGTTGACGCCGGCAGACTGCAGCAGCGTTGTAATCGCCCGATCTCCCTGCACGGAAGCCAGATTCAAACCACGCACGTGAATTCCTGTCTGGCTGCAAGCGCCGCCCACCAGCCAGCAGGCCGCATTGGACCAATCCCCTTCCACTGCAATCCGGCCGGGAGAATGATAACTTTGCCCGCCTGTGATCTGATACCCTTTCGGCAGGCGTTGAATCCGCACGCCGAATTGAGCCAAAACGGCGATGGTCAGGTCAACATAGCCGGCCGATTCGAGCGGTGTCGTCAATTCGATGCGGCTGTTCCGGGGCAGCAAAGGCAGCGCCAGCAATAATCCGCTGATATACTGTGAACTGATGTTGCCGGGCAGAGAAAACTCACCCGGCTGCAGCTGTCCGCTCAGGGTAAAGGGCAGCGAGTCTTGGCTAAAAGCGCAGCCATGCCGGCTCATCTGCTGCCGCAGATCCGCCAGCGGACGCTGCGGCAGCCTGCCTTCACCCGAAAAATAAGCTGCTACACCCAAAGCCGCAGCCAAAGGCAGGAGAAAGCGCAGGGTTGTACCGCTTTCCTGACAGGGCAGCGCAACCGGACTGACAGACGGTTTCTGCCGCAGCGGGGTGACACGCAGAACATCCGGTTCCGTTTGTTCAAATTGAGCGCCGAGATTTGCCAGGCAGCGTAAAGTGGCTGTCAAATCACGATTGCTTCCGGCAAGACGCAATGAAGTTGGCCGGTCCGCCAGCGCCGCCGCGATCAGACAGCGGTGCGCTGCGGATTTGGAAGGGATTGCCGTCACTTCGCCGCTCAGGCTGTGCGGCTCGATTCGTATCTCCATCGAAATCCTCCTGCTTTTTGATGACTGCGCCAAAAACGAAAAGACCGAAAACCTGTCCGTCCTACTCACTTTCCGCCAGGGCTGCCTGCAGCCAGGCTTCCAGTTCCGTCATGGCAATTTGATAGAAACAGCATTGTCCGATTTGTAACGGTAAAACCAAGTTCAGACGATCGCCGCTGCGTTTTTTATCGTGCAGAGCGGCGGCAGCCAATTGCGCCGCCGGATAAGGATAGCGCAGCGGCAGTTGCTGCAGCCGCAGCAGGTCGGTCAATTCCGCAAGCAGCTCCGGCGCACAGATTTTCTGCCGCACCGCCGCTTTACTGATCAGCCACATACCGGCAGCGACCGCATGACCATGACCGATTGTATAATTGCTGCAGCTTTCGATGGCATGCCCTATGGTATGACCAAAATTCAGCAGCTGCCGCCGCCCCGCTTCCCGCTCGTCCGCCATGACGATCTCCGCCTTGATTTCCACGCAGCGGGAAATGATTTCCTGCCATTGCTCTGCCTGGTTTTCGGCGGACAAAAGCCGGAAAAGCGGCGCATCCGCTATCAAAGCGGTTTTGATCACTTCCGCCATACCGTCGCGCCAAACGGCAGCGGGTAGGCTGGCAAAGGTATCGGTATCACAAAAAACCGCTTTGGGCTGCCAAAAAGCGCCGACCAAGTTTTTGCCCGCCGGCAAATTAATTGCTGTTTTGCCTCCTACCGAGGAATCGACCGCTGCCAGCAGAGTGGTAGGCAGTTGGATATAGTCGATACCGCGCATGTAGAGAGCGGCGGCCAGACCCGCTAAATCACCGGTTACGCCGCCGCCCAAAGCCAGCAGCGCGTCACGGCGGTTCAGCTCCGCTGCGGCCATGGCATTGAGTAAAGCCAATAAGACCGCTGCGGATTTTGCGCTCTCTCCCGCCGAAAAGACAAATCGTTCACAGCGAAAACCGGCCGTCCGCAGCTGCCGCAGCACGCGATCGCCATAGAGCGAATTCACCGTTGTATCACAGACCAGCATCAACTGCCGGCCGGCAAGTAATTGCCCCAGATACGCCGGTAAGTCTGCCAATAAACCGTCACCGATATAGACCGGATAGGCTGGTTTGGTTTGGATGGTGATTTTATTGATCATCTGCCAGCCCCGAGCGCTTCCCCGTCGCACTGCGCAGCTGTGTCAGCGCAGCCATCAGCTGACGGAATTCTTCCGTGTTCAGGCTTTGTTCGCCGTCGCTCAGCGCCTGTTCCGGATGCGGATGCATTTCCAGCAGCAAACCATCCGCACCGGCTGCGGCAGCCGCCAAAGACATGGGTAATATCAGACTCCGGATGCCGGTGCCGTGACTGGGATCCACAATGACAGGCAGATGACTGAGCTTTTTCAGTAAGGGAACCGCCGCCAGATCAAGCGTGTTGCGCGTGATCGTATCATAGGTCCGAATGCCGCGCTCACATAAAATCACGTTTGGATTTCCGCCCGCCAGCAGATATTCGGCGCTGAAGAGCAATTCCTGCAGAGTCGCACTCCAACCGCGTTTGAGTAAAATCGGCTGCCGGCAGGCTGCCAGCGCCTTCAGGAGCTCATAGTTCTGCATATTGCGTGCGCCGACCTGCAGAACATCCACGGCTGCAAAGCGGGGAATTTGCTCAGCGGCCGTGATCTCGCTGACCACCGGTAACCCCTGCTTCCTGCCGGCAGCCACCAGCATGGCAATGCCTTT
>JAJFTT010000059.1 GCA_021372785.1 Negativicutes bacterium
TCCCTACCGCATCTGGGTTTCCTTCAATTCATTAAATAATCTCGACCGCAAAAACACGAAAAGGCATGACGCTTGCTGCAGCATCATGCCTAAAACCCAACAACTTGGAGCGGAAGACGGGATTCGAACCCGCAACATTCAGCTTGGGAAGCTGACGCTCTACCGTTGAACTACTTCCGCTGGTCAAAAGATGGAGCCAGTGATAGGATTCGAACCTACAACCTACTGATTACAAATCAGTTGCGCTGCCGTTGCGCCACACTGGCTTTTCTAAGTAACATGCTATAATATAGCGAAAAAGAAACGTTCTGTCAAGCTTGTTTTCGCGATACTTCAGAAAAAGAAACTCTGTGACTCAGATGACGAAAAGAAGTGGCAGCCGGTTGGCATGGTTGTTTCTTCTCGTTTGGAGCGGCAGACGCACAGGACCGTCTTTTCTCAGAGGATATCAAATGGAAAGAGATAAGCAGGACATTTTCGATAGAGTTCAAATCCGCATTTTTCCGCAATCCGCTGCGAAGCTACATTGTAGCTGGTAGTATTCCAAACCGGCGACAAATGTATCTTGATGCAGTGTTCGAGATAGGCTCTGGCTGCCAGGGTGGCCAGTCCTTCGTTGCGGTCGCTGTCATTATATGTGCGTAAAACACAGTCATGGTAAACACCGCTGACATAGCCGCTGAAACAGACGGAAAGCACATGATGTCCTGAGGTGACGCAATAGCCAAAGCCCTTAGCCAAGAAGGCTTCCTCCGACAGCCAATAATCACCCAGGATATCCTCCCTTAAAATCTGACTCGTGTCATTCTGCAGCACAGAAGCATCGATTTTTTTCATTTCGTAATTGTCCGGCAGCATCCGCTGCGTTTTCGCTGTTTGCAGATAGTTCTGCCGGTTAAAAATATAGGAGAGCGTTTCAATATTTTGGAATTCACTGTCCTCTCTGACCTTGCCCAAGATTTGATCAAAGATATCCTGCCAGCTCTCTTCATCAAAAGGGAGGCAGAAGTGAGTACCGCCGGAAAGGGAAAGCGAGGCGGGTCCCAATTGGTTTTTCAGGAAATCATACAGATACGAATTGAATTCGGGGTTATTGCTTTCGCCTAAAACGGCAAAAGAGCTGCCGATTGCCCAAAGCAATGCCGTCCTGGGCTGCTCAATATCATCCACATAAATTCTGCCCGGATTGGTTCCGTCCACTACCGCGAGCAGGCGAACATTCCCCTCCGGTCTGCCTTTCATCAGCGGTATGATGTTACGGTAGTGCTGCCGGGACAATTCCCTAATCATCTGATCCCCCCCCGTAGAATATGATTTGCAGGACGTCATAGGAGTTCCTGCAAGGTCTCCGTAAGCCAATCAGCCTGGGGTGATACTCATGATCTAATTGATATATGGTCAATCAGGTGAAAGCTCTTTTCCCCCATGTTGAGCCGTAAGGTTGCTTCAGAAAAAGTCTGTTCCCCTGAACCGGAAGTTAACTTCAAACCGCCGGCTTGTTGAGAAATCCCTCTGATTCATTATAACATGCCGACAAATAGTTACAATATGAATGTACTTGAATTTTCGCTTGCCACAGCGAGTTTACGCTGATTCCTTTTGGACCAAAGACCCGCAATGGTTCCTCCCTGGCCAAAACCCAGGGAGTTAAAATCAGATCACTGCGACCTGCAGCCTGATCAGAGTGCAGATGGGTCAGATTAAATCCCGGCAATAAGTCACTTTGGCGTCACCGTCTTCGTAAAAATCCGGGAACCTGCCGATTTCCAGATAGCCGCAGCGCTCATAAAACCGCCTTGTGGCAAGATATGCCTCCTGCGAGGAAGTCTCAACGTAGAGTTTGCGGCCGCCGCGGGCTTCGATTGCTTCTTCTGTACGGCGCAGCAGTTCCCGACCCAAACCTTTGCCCTGAAAGTCTTTCTTCACCACTATCCAGTAAAGGTCATAGCGTCCGCGCGTGCAGGGGATTTCCCCAAAGCAGGTGAACCCGACAATTTCCCCCTGCCGTTCGGCAAGTAAGAAATGATAACCACTGGCCTCCGGCCCTTTACTGAGATTTTCATCCGCCAATTCTCCGGCAATTTCCACCTCATAATCATGAAAAACAGCCACGGAGTCGGTCAGTTCCCGAATGATCCGCGGCTCACCGGCTTGTAAAGAAGTCCGAAAGCGCAGGTCTGCAAACTCCGCAGCAATTGACCGGTTCTTCATATTTTCGCCTCCCCGTTAAACCGCTTCCACAATCGCCCGGACGATTTCCTGAAAATCCAAACCCTTGTGCCTGGCGATATGATAAAATCCATAATAACTGGGATTGCCGTTGATCTCCAAAACCCAGGGTTTTTGCTGCGCATCAATTCTAAAATCAATTCTGGCGTGTCCCCGCAGTCCAAAAATCCGCCAGCACTGCAAAGCGATTTCCTCGAGCTCCCGCAGCAGATTTTCCTCCCCCGCTAAATCGTAAACGGCTGTTACATGATCATAACCGTAGCTTTGCTCTTCCCATTTGGCAGCATAATCGAAAATCCTCGCCATACCCAGGGCCTCATAGCCTTCAAATTTCCATTCGTACGGCTGCAGTGCGATGGGATGATCCTGATCTCCGTAGAGGCAAACGTTGAATTCCCGGCCATCGATATAGCGCTCTGCAAAAAATAACCGGCCGAACCGTTTCTCCCTTTCACAAATCAGCTGTTCGAGCTGACGCGCATCCCTAGGATTGACCACGGAATCTTCTGTCAGACCAATGGAAGCATCTTCGGAGACCGCCTTGATGATGTATTGCTGTCCCCGGCAAAATCCGGCATAGGATGCATGACTGACCCATTCCGGCGTACTGATGCCGGACTCGCGCAAAATCTCTTTTGTCTTGATTTTGTCCGTCGTGAGATAAAGCGCCTCGCAGGAGCAACCCGTGTAGGGCAATTGCAGGTCATTCAGCAAAGCGGGCAGCCGATAGACCAAATCTGCCTGACCGGGAGTTGCATCCACCATGTTCAGGATGAGCAAAGCTTGTTCGCCTTGGTCAGAGACGGTTTTCTTTAAATCCAGCAATTTTTCGGCCGTAAACTCAGCCGTCGAGACCCGATAATCGGACTGCGCCAAAATCTCTGCAATCCAGAACGCCTGCGTGCGATTGTCCAACACATCCTCCGGGGTATCCGCTTCCACTTGGTTGTATAAGACGACCAGATTCTTTTTTTCACTCATTTTGTATCCTGTTCCAAGACATCAAACCAAAGCGGTTCCATGTCATCCACAATTCCGTTATAATTAATGGTAATTTCCTCGCCGGCTGCTATCTTCTGGACCGTGACAAATTCAATGATTTGTTCCTTTTGTTGGCGAAAAAAACGTGCATTGGGATGGTAAGAGTGGTTGAATAAAGAGCCGACACCCAAGGCCAAAGCACCATCCTCTAAATTTTCTCCCCAAAAATAACAATAGGGGTAAAAAACCGTATCCTCCAGTTGAGTCCAGGTCTCTTTCGCAAACGTGATCACCGGCGAACGTTCAATTATTTCACCTTGCTGGAAATCCCTTGCGGCAAACACCCCGCGCCCCTTGCCCTTGACATTTTGAACTACAACAGACATGCTTAACACCTCTTCTAGATCAACTCAGAAATCAGACTCTGAATTAAATCGGTATAAGAATAACCCATGGTCTGCGCCGAAAGATAAAAGCCTGCGCCATTGTCTGATAAGCAGGGATTGGCATTAATTTCCAGCAGCCAGGGATTCCCTGCCGCATCCACCCGGTAATCATATCTGGTATAACCTTTTCTGACAAAATGATGCCAGCACTGCAGGGAAATCGCTTTGATTTTCTCCATCAGAACGCAATCGCCGCTGTCAAAATGAACGGTTGCCCGTGAATTTTGATATTCAAAACTGCCAGCCTGCCATTTTGAATTGTAGTCAAGAATTTTTTCCTTTTGACAGGCTTCATAACCGAGAAAATGAATTTCGCTGGGCGGCAGAACCACCACATCTCCTCTTTCCGACATCATCGGAAGATTAATTTCCCTGCCTTCAATATAACGTTCCGCAAAATAAGGCATTCCGGTCGATGCTTCCAGCCGCCGTAATTCACCTCTCAATTCTGCGATATTCTCTGCTATGACCAGTGATTTCTGCGTGACCCCCACCGAAGCGTCTTCATAGATCGGCTTCAGAATGTACTTCTGTTTGGCTGTGAAATCGCGCTGTTCGGTTAAGCTGACCCAGGCCGGGGTTGGAATTCCCAGTTTCTCTAAACGCTTTTTGCAAAGAATCTTATTCGTTGTGAGCTGCAGCGTATGCGCAGTGCAGCCTGTATATTTGATCCGCATCTCTTCATACAGATCGGAAGCCAGGTAACTCAGTTTTGCTTCTCCTGCCAGGGCTTCCACTAAATTGAAAATAAACAATGGCAGCAGGGGCTGCAGGTTGTTCAGGATCTGTCGTAAATCTTCCCGATCGCCTTGCACCGGCTGCAACGCAATCGTATAACCAAGTTCGCCGAGTGCCCTGGCAATCAGAGCGACTTGATCCAAAACATCCCGCTCATCCGGCGCAGCAGATTCATTGACCTGATTGTATAAAATCGCGACCAATCCCTTGCTCATAAAGCGACCCCGCTTTCGATTTTTTTCAAAGCGGAATCCACAATCATGCGAATCAATTCCTGATAGCCGATCCCGTTTAATTGGCAGAGAATCGGCAAGTCGGAATAATGCGGATTGAGTCCCGCCAGAGGATTGACCTCCAGAAAACTCGGGATCCCTTCGGCATTCAGCTTCAAGTCAATCCGGCCGCCATCCCGGCAGCCCAAACCGCGCCATACCTGCAGGGCGACGGCGGCGCATTGCTCACGCAGTTCCCCCGTGACAAGACGATATTTTACTTTTTCCAGATAATTGATTTTCGTTTGATAGGAATACCCCTCCGCCCAATCCGCTTCGCTCAGCAAAATTTCCATGACGCCAAGCGCTCTGGCTTCATTGCCGGATCCTGCGATACCCACCGTAAATTCGCGGCCGGGCAAGTATTGTTCCACCAAGACAGGCTGATCGAAGTTTGCCAGCAGCAGCGAGCAGGCCGTCTGCAATTCTTCCTGCGTTTGCACCGCAGAATGCCGTCCGATGCCTTTGCTGGAACCCTCCGCAACCGGTTTCACAAACATCGGAAAGCCAAATTCACAAACTTCAATGACATCTCCCCGTTGAAAGACTTTGAATTGCGGGGTGGAAATCCCCATATCGCGAATGATTCTTTTGGCAGCCGCTTTGTGCAAAGCCAAAGATAAGACCAATGGATCAGAAAAAGTATAGGGAATGGCATAAGCATCCAGCAGCGCCGGCACCTGTGCTTCTCTGCTGAGCCCGTGCAATCCCTCGGCAATATTAAAAACCAAATCCCAGCGCTGTCCCTCGGCCAAACGCCGAACCAAATTTTTAATATTGCCAATCCGGACTGTTTCATAACCGAAAGCATGCAGTGCTTCTTCCAGAGCCTCGATGGTTTCCGGTTCATCAAACTCAGCAGTTTCTTCTTTGGAATATCCCGCATTGAGATATTCGCGGCGAAGATCAAATGTGATGCCTATTCGCATCGACTCTTACCACCCTTCGTGATTTTTCTGATTCATGATATTCTTTTCAATGAATGCCGGTACTTTCAACATAGCACCGCTATTTCCTTTTGAAATTGTCATTTCTGATTTCGAAAACCTGCTCTATCCTAACAAATTTATAACCCGAATACAATAGGAAAAATGAGAAAAAGCGGAGCTTTTTTCAGCTTCGGCGAACCATTTCGGTTTCGATGTCCTCAAAACAAATCCCCCGTAAACCAGCCGTTTCCCTCTCCCCGGCGGCCGGACGGGTTTGGCAGCCGCAGGGCGGGGGGGATAAAGGGAAACGCCAAACTTTGCTCGAATTAAGCAAACAAACCATCAGTTCAGAACAAAGAAGGTGTTTTCATGCCGGACCGGCTTTCCTTGCTTCGGGATATCCCCTGCTTTTCCGAATGGAGTCAAATCACCGAATTACACGGCGGCAACTCCAAGGAGTTCAAGTTTCGACTGCAGGATGCCACCGGGCAGCTCTGCATGCTGCGCGTGACATCCATCGATCGTTTTCAGCTTGAACAACAGGAATATGCCAATCTAACCCGACTGGAACCTTTTGATTTGCCCATGCCGAAGCCCCTGCAATTCGGGCTCTGCAACGGCGGCAATCATATTTATATGCTCTTGAGTTGGATTGAAGGGAAAACCGTCGCCGATTTACTCCCCCTGCTGGCGGAAACGGAACAATATAATCTTGGTTTGAAAGCCGGCGCTCTGCTCGCCCGTCTGCACCGCCTGTCGGTTATCCCCTCGCCGATCGACTGGAAACGGCATTACACGGAAATTGTTGACAAGATCCTCGGCAACTATTGGATCAGCGGCATTGTTTTAGACAATGAAACCAGCGGCCTGGACTACCTGCGCAACCATAAAGATTTATTGGACGGCAGACCCCTGGTGGTCAAGCACGGCGATTATCATGCCGCCAACTTAATTTTAACACCGGAAAACACGATGGCCATGATCGATTTTGACCGCTGCGGCATCGGTGATCCTTACGAAGAATTTGCCATTTTGGTTTGGACGGCAGCCAAACACCCCGCCTTTGCCAGAGGGCAGATCACCGGTTATTTCAACGGTCCGACACCGGCCGACTTCTTCCCCTTATTGGCTTACTATATTACGGTTTATGCCTTTGAACATGTCACCTGGGCGCTGGGTTATGGTAAAAACAGTCCTGCCGTAATCAAAAAAACCGCCGAGGATTTACTCGACCTGTTTGACGGTTATCGGCAGCCTTTGCCGCGCTGGTATCGGGATCGCAAAAACTAAAGGTAACCTCTAAAAACTCAAAAATATCAAGCCAATCATGCATTAATATGGTATCATAGAAGCAACAAGAATTTGGAGGGACAACGCATGAAACAACTTGGATTTTTTGACGAGAGCACCCGAATGGAGAAATTGAGTGG